>JADLCA010000689.1 GCA_020847495.1 Candidatus Hydrogenedentota bacterium
AGTGACCGTTGTGTGGCCCGAATCGCTGCCGCTGCCTCCGCTGCCGGCGGGCGCCGCGGCGGAGTTTGTCCGCAGGCCGGCGGCGACGCCGCGTGCGCGCACCTACTATGCGCAATGGGGGCTTCGCAAGGACGTCCGCCGGCACGGAATCGATATCATCCACTATCCCGCGAGCGTCGGAAGCGTGCTGCCGCCGCGACCGATGATTCTCACGGTCCACGACCTTACGTTCCTCCACAATCCCGCCTGGTACCGCTATGAACGGGCCCATGACTACCGCAGGGCCGCGAAGTACACAGCGCCGCGCGCGGCGCGCATCATCGCCGTGTCTCAAGCGACCGCCAACGAAGTGACTGGCCTGCTGGGAATCCCGCCGGAGCGGATAGACGTCATCCACAACGGTGTGGATGAGCGCTATGCGCCCTGCAGCGAAGAACAGATTCGCGCCGCCCGCGCCAAGTACCAGCTTCCACAGCGCTACTTCCTGTTTGTGGGCACCATCGAGCCGCGCAAGAACGTGGCGCGCCTTGTACGCGCCTGGTCCCAGGTCGCGGGCCACGTCGAGGAAGACCTCGTCATTGCGGGCCGGGATGGATGGAAAGTGGGACCCATCTATCAGGAGGTTGGCCGGTCCAAGTACCAGGACCGAATCGTGTTTCCAGGCTACATCGAAGATGAGCATTTGCCCGCGGTGATCTGCGGCGCCACGGCCCTGGCCTACCCAAGCCTGTATGAGGGATTCGGGCTTCCCGTCCTGGAGGCCATGGCGTGCGGCGTGCCCGTGCTCACGTCAAACGTATCGAGCCTTCCCGAAGTTGCGGGTGAAGCGGCCCTCCTGGTGGACCCGGCCAACATGGAGGCGATGATGGAAGGACTCACCCAGTTAGCTGGCCGGCCGGACTTGCGCGATGACCTGATCAGGAAGGGCCTTGAACGCGCCAAACAGTTCACCTGGACGCGTGCCGCGCAGGAAACCCTCGCCTGCTACCGCAAGGCGATGGACGCGTAGGCAGAAGCGTAGGCACGGGTGCGGTTCGGTTACCGCCGTGTGCAACACCACCTGATGCGCATGCCGTGGTTACTGGCTCGTGCCCGGAATCAGATCTGAGATTTGAGATTCCGGCCTGAACGGCGCGGGCGTCAGCTGGAAACGAACTGTGCCTGCAATCGTACTTGCAGGAGCATGTCTCTGCCTCCGGCCCGTGCTTGTGTTGCTCGTGAGAAGGGATTGGATCGAACATGGAGCAATTGACACTGCAGCTGCTTGCCTTCGGAGCCGCCGGGAATTGCGTGCCGCACCACTGAGATGAAGATCGTTCACATCTACAAGGACTTCGACCCGCCCGTACACGGGGGCATGGAACACCACATGGCGCTCATGTGCCGCTTTCAACGGCAGTGGGCGGAGGTCGAGGCGCTCACGTGCAGCCGCTCGTGGAAGACACGCGCGGTCGAGCGCGACGGCACCCGCGTGACCGAGGTGGGCGAGTTTGGGCGTTTTCAAAGCGCGCCCGTGTCTCCCGCGTTTCCATGGCGCGTGCGCGTCTTGCGCGCGGACGTGGCTGTGGTTCACGTGCCGAATCCGACGGCGGAGATTGCGTGGCTGCTGGGGCGGCCGCGCGCTAAGCTCATCGTGCGTTACCAGAGCGACGTCGTGCGCCAGGCCAGCGCCATGCGCTGGTATGGGCCTGTGCAGCAGCGCTTTCTTCAACGGGCGGACCTCATCATCGCCGCATCGCAGCAGTACCTGGACACCTCTGCCACGCTCCGTCCGTTTCTCGACAAATGCTGTGTGGTCCCGCTCGGCATTCTGCCCGAAGAGTTCGCCTGTCCTGGCGATGACAGCGTAAACGCGTTGCGCCAGCGCTACGGCGGCGGTTACGTGCTGTTCAGCGGGCGCCACCGCTACTACAAGGGTCTCGAAGTCCTGGTGCGCGCGGCAAAGTCCATTCATGCACCCGTCGTGATCGCGGGGGACGGACCCGAACGCTCGAAGTGCGAGAATCTCGCGCGCGAGATGGGCGCCCCGATCCACTTTCCCGGCATGCTGACCCGTGAGCAGGTCATCACGCACTTGCACGGTTGCGCCGTGTTCGCGTTTCCTTCGACCGAGCGCAGCGAGGCCTACGGGATTTCCATGCTCGAAGCGCACGCCTGCGGCAAGCCGGTGGTCTCGACGGCGATTGGTACCGGTGTCGAATTCGTGAACCTGCATGAGCAAACGGGACTCAATGTGCCGCCGCGCGATCCGGAGGCCTTGGCCGCGGCGGTCAACGCGCTCCTGGAAGACCCCGCGAAATGCGAGGCAATGGGCGCATTCGCCAAGGCGCGTGTTGAGAAGGACCTGAACGCGGCCGCCATCGCCCGCACGGAATTCAGCCTGTATGAAGACGTGGTCCGCGGCAGCACCTGACGCGAGGGACAAAGTCGAAGAGAAGACGAAGAGAAGAACATCCCCCTTCATCCCCTTCAAAGGGGGACACTGCAACACTACGTCTACTGTTTATAAGCGACCCTTGTGCAACGAGAGGTCCTCCTGCTCCCAGCGAAAACGGCCCGAAGGGCCGCAAAAGGTCCCCCTTCGAAGGGGGCAGGCCCGCAGGGCCGAGGGGGATGTTTAGCCCCAGCGCCACGACCCCGCAAGCCACCAACCTCTCGCACCAGCCCCTTACGTTGGCGCGGCCGCGCGCCTGCGTGCTAGCATGGACGCCTGTCTTTGGTGGCAACGCGAATCCGGAGGGATATCCCCATGCGTGATGTGTTTATTGTGGAGGCGGTGCGCACCCCTGTCGGCCGGGGCCGCGACGATGGCGCGCTCCACGCCGTGCATCCTGTCGACTTGTTGGCGCAGACGCTTTCCGCATGCGCCGCGCGCGCGGGTATCGACAAGGGCGATGTCGAGGATGTCATCGCGGGCTGCGTCTCGCCCACGGACAAGCAAGGGGCCAATATCGCGCGCTTGGCCCTGCTCAAGGCCGGGTTTCCGGTGCATGTGCCCGGCGTACAACTGAACCGCATGTGCGGGTCGAGCCAGCAGGCGGTCCACTTCGCGAGCCAGGCCATCGCCGCGGGCGACATGGAACTGGCGATCGCGTGCGGTGTCGAGATGATGGGTACCGTCCCGATGGGCAGCGATTGGGGCGTGCTCGACGACGAGTTTGTCGCCAGCTTCCCATATCCTTTGCAACCCATGGGCATCTGCGCGGAGAAGGTCGCGGAGAAGTGGGGACTTACCCGCCGTGAGTTGGATGAGTTCTCCGCGGACAGCCACAACAAGGCGGCCAATGCGATTGCAAGCGGGCACTTTACATCGCAGATCGTGCCCGTTGAGGTGTCGTCGAACGGTGCCACGCGTGTCGTTGACACTGATGAAGGCGTACGCCCAAATCCCAGCCTCGAGAAGATGATGTCGCTGAAAACGGTATTCAAAGAGGACGGTGTCATCACAGCCGCGAATGCGAGCCAGATCTCCGACGGGGCCGGCGCGATACTGGTTGCGTCCGGCGAGAAAGCCGATCGCCTCGGCCTGAAAAAGCGTGCCCGTATCGTGACGCGCGTGGTCGTCGGCAGCGACCCCGATCTCACGTTGACGGGTCCCATACCCGCCACAATGAAGGCGCTTGAACGCGCAGGCCTGAGCATGAGCGATATCGACATCGTCGAGATCAACGAAGCCTTCGCGAGCGTGGTGCTTGCCTGGGCGCGCGAGTTGAAGCCGGACATGGCGAAGGTCAACCCGAACGGGGGCGCGATCGCGCTCGGCCACCCGCTTGGCGCCACCGGCGCGATTCTCATGACGAAGCTGGTACACGAACTCGAGCGAACCGGCGCGCGCTACGGCCTGCAGACCATGTGCAGTGGCCACGGAATGGCCACGGCGACTATCATCGAGCGAATAGGGTAGAATCAGGGTGCGTAGTTTGGCATGAAATTCGGTACTGACCCGGTGAGACAGGTGGGCATTCGATTGCTTCTGCCGTCCCTCCGGGACTGGTCGGAGAGTGAGAGGCCCGCGTAACCCAGGAATGAATTCCTGGGCAACTTTCGGCCGTCCCTCCGGGACGTGCAGAAGGCTTCTCCATCGGTTGGATGATGCCAAGTGGCACGCGGTATTGGGCACGAGCCGCGCGGGAGCGCGAGACTAATGCACAAGTACGAAGTCATCATCTACTGGAGCAACGAGGACTCGGCGTTTGTCGCCAAAGTCCCTGAGTTGCCCGGCTGCCTCGCACACGGGGAGACTGCGGAAGTCGCACTACGAAATGCCAATGATGCCATGAGCCTGTGGATTGACACCGCGCGTGAGCACGGCGATCCGGTTCCGCAGCCAAAGGGTAAACGGCTGGTGTTCGCCTGATACAAAGTGTCTTGTTTAGCGTGGGGGAATGACGATGTACATATCAATTCGTGATGCGATGCTGGTTGAGGCGGGGTTTACCAATCTCGCGGCGGGCTTGAAGCAACTGGGTCTGACCCACTGCGAAGTCGCGTTGGGTCAGGATTACTCGGTCTACGCGATGGACTCGACTGAGAAGATCACACTGCAGAGCGATGAGGACGTGGCGGCCTACAGGAAGCATCTGGACGGGCTCGGCATCACGGCCGGCTGCTTCATGACGGCGCGCGATTTCAGCGTGGGCGACTTGGAGGAAAGCGCCGCATGGGTCGCGCGGGCCCTGGAGCTTGCCGGACTCATGGGAATGCCCACCATCCGCATCGATTCCGCGATGTCGCGCGAGCGCGAGTTGGATTTCGGCACCCGCGTGGACCTGTTCGCGCGCGGACTGGGCGGTGCGCTCGAGCGCACCAAGGGCCTGAACGTGGCCATGGGCATCGAGAATCACGGTTTCCAGGGGAACAACCTTGCGTTTCTGCTGAACGTGTTCCGGCTCGCGAAGTCGGACCGTCTCGGCTCGACTCTCGATACCGGTAACTTCTACTGGCGGGGCTACCCGCTTTCCGAGGTCTATGGCATCTTGACCTTGCTTGCGCCGCACGCCAAACACACCCACTGCAAGAACATCCACTATCCGGAAGAGAA
>JADLCA010000690.1 GCA_020847495.1 Candidatus Hydrogenedentota bacterium
CTGTGCCGCCGCGCTCGGCGAGCGAGGCGGTACCGAAGAGGGCGGCGGTACTGAAGAGGCGGCCTCGCCTGCTTAGAACGACACCCGCCCGCCGACGAAGGCGCCGTTCATGACGACCTGGTAATCGTCGTCATCATCTTCGTACTCGATGTTCCAGTAGCGGTAGCCGCCTTCGAGGTCGAGCCACTTGGTGAGGCGGTAGCTCAGGGACGCTTCCGCATTGAAGAAGTTGCCGTAGTCGCCGGCGTACATGCCGTAGGCTTGCGCGGCGATGCTGAGGCGGTCGATGGGCCGGAACTTCAGGCCCAACCCGACGATGGGCAAGCCCGCCGTAATGTCCTCTCGATCATTGTAGTAGAGGTCCACATTGAGGAAGTCGAGTTCATCGGGCAGCAGCCGCCCGAGGTTGCGGCGCAGTTCGCGCGCCCAATCCGGGAAGGCCTTGCGCCACGCACCCGTGGGCAGGTAGGCCTCGTATTCGCCCGAGATGTCGAAGGCTTGCACGCCGAGGATCGTCTCCACGTTGAAACGCGCGTCCTGCTCAAAGAATGAGCGGCGCCAGTCGAGCCGCAGAAAATGCATTTCCGAATCGACCTCGAGATGCGCGAACAGCGGGATGAAGGAATCGTCCACCACCACGCCCTGGGCCACGATCTCGTCACCCTCGAAGGCCATATGGTTATAGCCCAGTTCAAACGCATGGCGCGGCAGGGGCTGGAAGCGAAGAATGACCTCCGGACTGTAGTCGTCGTCGATGGCGAGTTCGTCGTCCAGGTCGAGCTTGTCCCCCTTGAGGTCTTTGACAAGGGAGGTCTCCGCGCTGAAGTCCGCGCGCCAGGCGCGCAGGGTCAAGGTGAACCGGTCGAACTCAACGGATTCTTCCTGGGCGAGGGCGGCCCCGCATAGGGCGGCCACGGCGATGGCGGTGAAAACGTGTTTCATGGCTAGAAGTCCTTTCCACGAGGTTTCACAACTATCCTTCCCTGGATCGCGCGGACCCGCACAAAAGCCGACGACTTCTGCAGTTCATTATGAACCCTTGGACGAAATCTGTAAAGAGTAAATGCCTGATCCCCGCCGACGTGGGCCTCCGCAGCAGGCTTGCCTGAACCAGATCGACATCGCCCGGGACTCCTGCTATAGTTGTGTCATGCCGCTGACGGATGAACAACGGGATTGGCTGGCGTTGACGCTGGTGCCGGGCGTGGGCACGGCGTTGTTCATTCGCTTGTTGGCGCGGTTTCACAGTCCGTCGAATGTGCTGCGGGCGAGCCGGTCCGCGTTGGAGGATGTGGTCGGTCCGAAGCTGGCGCAGCGGATTACGCAATACGCCGACGTGGCTGACGCGGACGCCCAGCAGCGCGCCATGCTCGAGTACGGGGTCACGCTAGTCACGATGGAAGACCCCTCTTATCCCCTGCGTCTCGCGGAAATCTATGATCCTCCCCTGCTGCTCTTCGTGCGCGGCGCCCTCACCGAGCAAGACGAGCATTGCGTGGCCGTCGTGGGAACGCGCCGCGCTTCCCCGTATGGCCTGCGCATGGCGGAGAAGTTCGGCCGCGAGCTGGCAGCGCGCGGCGTCACGGTGGTGAGCGGGCTCGCGACGGGCGTCGACACGGCGGCGCACAGGGGCGCCTTGTCGGCGGGTGGCCGCACTATCGCGGTCCTAGGCAACGGCGTGGACGTCGTGTATCCGCAGCAGAACGCCGACCTGATGGATCAAATCACGCGGCAGGGCGCGGTCATCTCGCAGTTTCCCATGGGCACGAAGCCATCGCCCGGACAGTTCCCCTATCGCAACCGGATCATCAGCGGGATGAGCCAGGGCACGTTGATCGTGGAGGCGCCCTTGAGCAGCGGCGCGCTGATCACGGCGCGGCAAGCCGCCGAGCAGGGGCGCGAAGTCTTCGCGGTGCCGGGTCAGGTGGGCATCACGAACAGTCAGGGTCCGCACGCGCTTATCCGCGAGGGGGCCAAGCTGGTTGAGACCGTCGAGGACATCCTCGTGGAACTGGAACTACCCACAGAGCTGGCGGCAAGCATCGCCGCGCCGGTCCAGAGTGAGACCGTGGAGACGCCCGCGCGGCGTCCCGTGCCCTCGAACACGGTGCCGTTGCGCCGGGAACCCGCTGCGCCGAGCGTCACTCCTCCTCCGCCTCCCCCACGCCCGGCCGCCCCGGAAAGCGTCTCGCCCGCGGAGAAGGCGGTGCTGTCCGCGCTTACCGCTGAAGGGTCGTACATTGACCAGATCGCCCAGGTGTGCCGCCTGTCCATCTCAGAAGCCTTGAGCGCGCTGACGCTGCTCGAACTCAAGGGCCTCGTGCGCCAGTTCAGCGGGAAGCGCTTCGCCCCGCGATGAGTTGGCAGTCCGAACTTCGGGAGCGCGTTGCCGCAGGCGGGCCTCTCCCCTTTCCAATTGCCGCGGTGTTGAGCGCCGCGGTACCTCTGCAACGGTTGGGCATGTGGTGGCGTCTGCGCGGTCCGCGTGAACGCTTGGACGCGCGCGTGATCAGCTTCGGCAACATCACTGCGGGCGGCACCGGCAAAACGCCCGCCGTGATCGAGCGCGTTGAACGCGAGCTGGCCTCGGGCCGAACCGTAGCGGTGCTGACGCGCGGCTACGGTGCACGCACACAAGCCACTTCGCCCATCGTGCTGGGTGGCGCTGAAGCGGCCTCGCGATGGGACCTCGTGGGCGATGAGCCCGCGCTGATCGCGCGGCGCTGCCCAGGTGCAGTGATTGCGCGGTCTGCGGATCGCGTCGCGGCAGCGCGGCTGGCGATCGAGCGATTCGCGTGCGACACGCTGATTCTTGATGACGGATACCAGTACGTGCGCCTCGAACGCGATGATAACTTCGTCGTCATCAACGCGAGCAATCCGTTTGGGAGCGGGTATCTCCTGCCCCGAGGCATCCTGCGGGAGCCTGTGTCTGCGTTGACACGTGCCACGCATGTGACCCTCACGCACTGCGACCGCGCTAAGGACTTGGAGGGCACGCTGGAGATTATCCAGTCACATTGTCCACAGGTGCCGGTCCGAAAGACACGGCACGCGCCGGAGAACCTTTGGCTCGTGAAAGATGGGGCCGTGCTGCCACTTGAGCAGCTACGTGGAGAATCGGTCACGGGCGTGTGCGCTATTGGCAATCCCACGGGGTTCCGCGCAACGTTGGTAGGCCTAGGGGCCGCCGTGACGGAACTGCGCACCTTCCGCGATCACGCGGAGATTCCACCGGAAGCGTTTCGCGCCACGGGGCTGGTGGTCACCACGGAAAAGGACGCCGTCCGCCTCGAAACGGCGGAGGAGAACGTGCTGGCGCTACGCATCGCGCTGCGGGATGTGGACGCGTAGTAGGCGGGGCGACAGCGCTTGGCCAGGAACATCCCCCTCGGCCCTGCGGGCCTGCCCCCTTCGAAGGGGGACCTCGGAGCGCGTGCCCTTCGGGCCGCGTACTCTTCGCACCGGAAGCCTACATGTTGCCATCGGTACAACCCTTGATCTACATATATAGTATTGCATTGGTCCCCCTTTGAAGGGGGATCAAGGGGGATGTTCTTCATTCCTGCCCTCGGGTTCAATGAGCAACTGGCGGATGTTGCACAAATTCCTCGGACCGATCGGCCGGATCGGTCCGATCCGTCCGATAAATCAGCCAGAACCGCAGAAAAAGTGAAAAGCGGCGGCCCCCGCCTGGGAGAACCGCCGCTCAATGCTAACGTACTGTCTTGCGCCCTACGGATTGGGGACGAGCCACATCTCGGCCACCTGTGGACCGCGTCCCTCGACCTTCTTCCAGCGGAGGTCGAGCACGCCGTCCTTCGTGGCATCAGCGGGAATGGGGAACTCCACCACCTCTGGCGGGTCACTCGCTTTGACTGGGCCGTGGACTTCGTATTGCTCGTCCGCTGTCAGGGTCATCGTGGACCTGAAGCGCCCGTGGTACACGGCGCGCAGGGTGTAGGTTTTCGCAGGGTCGAGCCCGTCAAAGTGCATGAGCAGGTCCGCCCGGAACAGCGTCTGGGCCTGGTCCATCCACGAGAGCCTCGGCGTGGGTTTCTTCTCCGCAGAGGCCGCCTCGGTAGGCTCCAGTTGGCCGGGGTCCTGCGCGACGCCGATCGCGCGCATGAACTCGTCCTGTGGAGAAAAGACAAACCCAGGGTCCTCTTCCCAAGTCTTCTGGTAGACCAGGTTAGGCTCTTTCTGGGCATTGCCCAGGTCATTGTAGATCGCGCCTGGGACCGGTTGCTCCCAGTTCACGATCGCAGCCAGCTTCGCTTTCTGTTCCGCCTCGCCGGACGTAGCCAGGATATCTTTGAACTGCTCTTCCAGCCATTGGGCATCGTTGAGGGCGTTATCGAGCCCCTCGAGCACCGCACCGCGTTCAGCGCCGCTGGCGCCATACTTCTTCACATGGAGCTGCATGCCGATGCTGTCAAAAAGCTGGCCGCCGAGTTCTTCGATGCGCGCGCGCAGTTCAGGCGCGGCAGGCGTGTCTTTATACATCGCAAGCGCCTTGCGCGCCGCGTCTATCGCAGGGGCAACACCCACTTCACCCGCACGGGCCAGTTCCGCGTAGGCTTTCGCTTCCGCGTCGGCGTCCTGGGTCAGGCGGGCTTTGATATAAGCATCGTAGTATGCCCGAAGCAGACACTGCTGAAAACGCCAGTTCCCCAGCAGCGCTTTGTCCGCGCGCTTCTCGATGGCCTGCCAATGGGCAAGGGTCTGGTCGACTACCGCGTTATCCTTCAGCGGCCCCTTCCAGTTGTTTTCGAGCGCGAGCAGGCCTGCCGCCACATCATCCGCATAGTCAGGACCCATGAAATAACGCCCATATTCGCGGAGGGCGTCCTCGACCTTCGCGTTGGGGTCCCAGCCGCAGGCGGTCCAAACGATCTTATTCACATCGTCGTTGGAACCATCGGAATAGCTGATGAAACCCTCGCTGTAGGGCAGTTCCAGGCTGTGCATGTGCGCCTGGGCGATGGGACGCGGATTGACGGGCTCGCGCCCCAGGGTGAACGCAAAGGCGCGGTCCCAATGCGGCACGGGGTACTGACAGCGCAAAGTGTGCGTGATGTCGGGGTAACTGCGCACGCGGTACTGCTTCGGCGTGCGTTCGCGGATTTCGGCAAGCGTCGTCTTCGCCCAGGGTCCGAAAATGACGCCCGTAAGCCATTTGGGCTTCTCGGTCGCGAGGTAGTTGAAGAAGTAGTCGCTGTCCTCATCCTCGAAGCCCTGGGTCGAGAGCCACAGTTCCGCGCCGGGATGAACCTGTTCAAGGTTGGCGGCCAGTTTCTCCAGGAACGGCATCAGGTCGACCGGTTTCGTGTCGCCGGGGTCTCCGCCCGGCACGAATACGGCGTCCAGCACCGGCAACTGCTGAAACACCATGCGGCTCGTCTCCAGCTCCTTCTTCGCGGCCTCCGCCTCCGCCATGTCGCCGTTCAGGGCGTGCCACGTCCACACGTCCATTCCGTAGGACTTGATGATCTTGCAGAGCTGCGCGTTCATCTCCGTCGGGGACATCTTCATCAGCGGGTCGCTCTCATTGCCGGCCGTGTCGGGGATCAACTCGATGGCATTCGTCCCGAAGACGATGAGGTCGCGGATGTACTGATCGAATTGGCGGACCGTCCAGGCGTCCCACGTGTTGTTGGCTTTGCGGTATCCCAACTGGTGGCCGCGGATGTGGTCGCGCGGGGCACTGGCAACGCGAGTCCCTGCGTCAAGGGAAACGGAACCCGTTCGCATGTCCAGGGCGCGCAAGAGCCGCCCCACCCCGAACAGCACGCCCCGGGCATCGTGTCCGGCGACATAGACGCGAGGCTTGCCGGCCGCAGAGGCGGTCCAGAGCGCGTATCCTTCCTCCTCGGCCGGAACGGCCACTCCCGCGGGCAAGGCTGGCGTCGATCCGGGCCACCGGTCCAGAACGCCTATGATAATGGCGGATTGACCATCCTTAGGAGCGGCCGCCACGGCGAACTTGGCGCCCGTGCGCCTCTGGACCTCCTCCACCAGCACGGTGGCCGCTTTGGCGATGACCGGGTCCCCGGCGTCGCGCACCACCACCGCCCCGGAAAGGCCCAGCGTCCCCTGCGCGTAAGCGCCAAAGGACACCAAGGCAAACATCACCATGCACCCGAATACGTGTGAAGCTTTCATGACAAGTAGACTCCCCCTACCAGTGCCGCACTGACTACAGAATGGGCGGCAACCCGGCATTTATTAGCACTCTGAGCGGTCAGGCTTGGACCCAACGGGTTCAACGGGTTAAGGATAGACCCCGTTTTTCGCTGCGAAGTGAGATGAGTCCCGGCGCGCAAAGCCTACGCGAACGGCGGGGTCAGTCCCAGTAAAGAGCCGCGCTCTTGACCTGCAACGCGTCATGTTCCAATCGTTCGCGGCGGGCAAACCCGAGGAATCCGCACTCTTGTAGCGCCCCGGTTTCCATGTCGGGCGGACTCGTAGCCCACGGACGCCTACCGAAGAGATTCATCTGGATTATCTTACGGCACACTGTCTACAGCTAATCCCACGCTGTAGGACTGGGATCACCCCGTGCCAACGGCAGTTACGTCCCGAGAAAACTGCGGTTCACAGCGGGCTCATTGTTGTGCACCTGTGCGCCGGAACTTACTGGCCGCTGGAAATGAAATCCTGGATGATCTGCGCCGTACCCGGGTGGCCCTCAACGTTGGCCATGTTGGCGGCCGTGTTGCTTTCATCGTCTTCCGCCAGGGGGTCCGCACCGGTTTCAAGCAAGATCTTCACAGCAGCGTCATGGCCGTTTCGGGCGGCAAGGTGCAAGGGCGTGACACCGTTGTTACCGCGGACGTCTCCAAGGGTGGCATCGGACTGCAGCAGCGCTTCGAGGGTTTTCGTGTCCCCGGTTTCCGCTGCAACCAGCACCTGTTGATCGGGCGGCAGATTTGACATGTTGGCCTTCATGTCCTCGGGCGCGACGATATCGGTACCCTGCGAACACCCGATGAGCATCACAGCAAGACCCAAACCCACGGAGAATACCAGCAATGCACGCATACTCACGGTCGAAATCCTCCAGTCCATCGCGCGACACCAAGGCCGTCACGCCTCTTTAAAGTGACTTCCCTCAAGTTCTCAGCCCAGAGTCCAGAACCGACCCGGGCAAGGACACGATTTGGCGATATGAACCACGGAGCGCCGAAGCTCCTTGCAGAACTTCGGCGCTCCGCGATGGTACCTCTACACTATCGTGCGCTCAGCTCCAGTAATCGCCGTGTGGAGCGCTGCACACATCAGACCTGAGTGACAGGCACTGCAGCCTGATCAGCCTGGCCAACCGGAATACGTGGAAGCGCCGTTCACCGACGGGTCGTCAACGTACGCGTTCTCGTTCGTGACCCAGCAGGTGCCGTCGCCCCTCTTCGCGAACTGCACGTGACCGTCCATGAACAGGACGTTCACGCCGCCCGGCACGTGGTTGTAGCGCGCCCAGCTCGTTCCACTCTGCTGCGCTTCGTCGTAGGACACGACGATGTTCGACTGCGCTGCCGCGGAACCAGCCGGATTGTTGATGTCGGTGATCGCGAAGCGTTCGCCGCCTTCCTTC
>JADLCA010000691.1 GCA_020847495.1 Candidatus Hydrogenedentota bacterium
TATCGTTTCCTTCACCAACGGCTTTCACGGAGTGACTTTGGGGTCCCTGGCGATCACGGGTAATTCCTATTACCGCGACGCATCCGGTGTTCCTACTCATCATGCGACGTTCATGCCGTATGACGGATACTTCGGCGAATCGGTGGACACCCTGTCTTATTTCGAACGCATGATCACCGACGCCGGAAGCGGCCTTGACCTGCCCGCCGCCGTCATAGTGGAGACGATTCAAGGCGAAGGAGGCGTCAACGAGGCCAGTTACCGGTGGTTGCGAGGACTCCAACGCCTGTGCCACGACCATTGCATCCTCCTCATCATCGATGATATCCAGACCGGCATCGGCAGGACGGGACCGTTCTTCAGCTTCGAAGACGCGCAAATCAGCCCGGATATCATCACGCTGTCGAAATCCCTCAGCGGGTATGGTTTGCCGCTGTCCATCGTTCTCATGAAGCCCGAGTACGATGGCTGGAAGCCGGGGCAACACAATGGGACTTTTCGGGGGAACAGCCTCGCCTTCGTAACGGCGGCGGAAATGCTCACTCATTACTGGTCCGACCTCGGCTTCAGCAGGAAAGTTCAGCAGAAGTCGTGGAAATTGGGCAGCGGACTTCACCGGCTTCGTGAAAGCTATCCGGGTATTGTGGGCGTCCGTGGCAGGGGTTTGCTCTTCGGCATCGAATGCGCGACGCCGGAATTGGCCGGGAACATCCGCGCCAGTGCATTCCAGAAAGGGCTCATCGTCGAAACGTGTGGCCCGCGAGACCACGTGGTGAAGGTGCTGCCCCCGCTTACCATTGAGAGCGACGTGTTGGCACAGGGGCTCGCCCTTCTCGAAGAGGCCGTGGACGCAGCCCAATATGCACATGAAATGTCAAGCGCCTCAGACGGAGATATCCGATGATCATCCGGAGCGTTGAGTCCACTCGCGGAACAGCATTTGAAGTACACGCGCCCACATGGTCAAGCCTGCGGCTTCTCGTCAAGAAGGACGGGATGGGGTTTTCGCTTCATGTGACGACGATAGTTGGAGGCACTGAGACGAGAATGTGGTACCGCAACCACCTCGAAGCTGTCTATTGCCTGGCTGGAACGGGTGAGATTGACGACCTCGGGACAGGCGCGACGCACCGCATCGTCCCCGGCACGTTATATGCCCTCAACCAACACGACAAACATGTCCTACGGGCGCATACCGACCTCCGGTTGTTGTGTGTCTTTAATCCCCCGTGTGTTGGGAACGAAACGCACGACGAGCACGGGGGATATCGCCTGGCCGGAATTGCGGGCGAAGAGTAAAGCGAGCAGCACGCCAGGAACTGAAACGAACGCAGCACGCTGGAGAGGAACCGAGATGAGCGCAATAGACGACAGATACCCCAGCCGCGTCGATCGCGACGCGCAGATACTCCCCCGAACGGACCCCGTGGTTTACGGGAAACACGGACCCCTCACGCCAAGGCAACTCGACGAATATGACCGCAACGGATACTGTTTTGTCGAGTCATTCCTGAGCGAGGAGGAAGTGAGCGTACTCCGGGGTGAACTGGATTCCCTGCGCACCGCGGAGCGCGTGCGTCAATCCGAAATCAGCATCACCGAACCTTCGAGTGGCGCTATCCGATCGATTTTCGCAGTGGAGACCGTCAGCGACATCTTCGCCGGCCTCGCGGCAGATCAGCGGATCCTCGCAATGGTGCGGCAGATCCTCGGGAGCGATGTCTATATTCACCAGTCGCGGCTGAATTTGAAACCGGGCTTCGCGGGCAAGGAATTCTATTGGCATTCCGACTTTGAAACATGGCACGCCGAAGACGGGATGCCGGCCATGCGGGCTGTGAGTTGTTCCGTGGCTCTCACGGACAACCTCGAATTCAACGGACCCCTCATGTTGATGCCCGGATCCCACCGGCATTTCGTCCAGTGCGTGGGCAAGACGCCCGAGAAGCACTTTCAAACTTCCTTGAAAAGACAGGAATACGGGGTGCCGAGCTGTGAGCAGTTGGAGTGGTTGACAACCCAATGCGGCATTGCAGTTCCCAAAGGGCCCGCCGGGTCGGTCATCTTCTTTGACTGCAACGTGATGCATGGCTCAAACAGCAATATCACGCCCTATCCGCGGAGCAACGCGTTCTTTGTATACAACAGCATAAAGAACACCCTGGCGGAACCGTTCTCCGCGGCTACGCAGCGGCCCTGGTACCTGGCCAACCGGACGCCCGAGGCGATCACGCCCAGGGACTTCGGCCTGGTCTGCGGCGACCAGACGAGGACGCCGCACTATGTGTGAGCGCCGATGTGTGACGCTGCTCCGCGCGGGAACCGCCGCCCTGGCGATGGCCAGTGTGGTGCTGTTCGCCGGTTGCGGCGCGGACCAGCTAAGCGCGGTAGCGACGGGAGAGTCGACGCTGGAGAGAATTCAGCGGGAAGGCCGGGTACGTGTCGGCTACGCCAACGAGGCGCCCTATGCGTACCTTGACACCACGGAGGGAAGACTCACCGGCGAAGCGCCCGAAGTGCTGCGTGCGGTGATGAAGACCGTGGGAATTGCAGAGGTTGAAGGGGTTCTGACGGAATTCGGCGCGCTGATTCCGGGCCTGCGCGCGGGACGTTTCGACGTCATTGCGGCGGGGATGTACATCACGCCCGAGCGTTGCGAGCAGGTCTTGTTCTCAAACCCGACCTATTCCATCGGAGAGGCTCTGATTGTCCGGAAAGGGAATCCACTGGATCTCCACAGCTACGAGGACATTGCGCGACACGAGACCGCCACTTTGGGAGTGATGGCGGGCGCGGTGGAACGTGGATATGCTCGAAAGATGGGCATTCCCGACGCACGAGTCATCGTGTTTCCGGAGGGCCCAAGCGGTTTAGAGGCTGTGCGCATCGGGCGCATCGACGCGTTTGCCGGGACGAGCTTGACCATCCACGATCTGCTTACCAAGGCAGAGCCCACGCGTGTCGAGCGCGCCGAGCCTTTTCACGACCCCGTCATCGACGGCGAACTCGTGCGCGGATTCGGCGCATTCTGTTTTCGTCAGGACGACCGCGACTTGGCAGATGCGGTCAATGCGGCACTGGACGGCTTTCTCGGAAGTCCTGAGCATATGGCATTGGTGGAGCCATTCGGTTTCACCGAGCGCGAGCTGCCGGGGGCCGCCACGGCAGAGGCGCTATGCGGCTTGTGAAGACCGGCAGTCCTTGCGTGGACAATACCCCGTGCAGCAAGGCGGATGTTCGAGGAGGCAACCGATGAGCTTGTTTGCCCTGGTTCAGTCCATGCTTGACGGGTTGGCCGTCACGCTGTTCTTGACCGCCGGCGGCAGCTTGGTTGCGATAGTGCTCGCATGGCTCGCGGGACTGGCAAGGCTCAGCACATTGCGCGCGGTGCGCGTGGCGGCCGCGGTGTATGTCGAGGTGTTTCGAGGGACTTCGGCGTTGGTTCAGTTGTACTGGTTCTTCTATGCCCTGCCGCTCTTGGGCGTTCATCTGTCGCCTCTCGTCACGGGAGTGGCGGTATTGGGTCTCAATACAGGAGCGTACGGGGCGGAAGTGGTCCGAGGCGCCGTTGTCTCGATTGGAAGAGATCAGCGTGAAGCGGCCGTCGCGCTCAATATGACAGGGTTGCAGCAGCTTTGGCTCGTGATCATGCCGCAGGCTTTGCTGCGCATGCTGCCGCCCGCGGGCAACCTGCTGATCGAACTGATGAAGGCGACAGCGCTTGTGTCTTTGATTACCCTGAGCGACCTGACGTTTCGAGGCATGATCCTACGCGCGCAGACCCTTGATACCGTCCGGGTCTTTGGCCTTCTGTTGCTCATCTATTTTGGAATAGGGCAGGCCCTGATGTGGGGGGTGCGCGCCCTGGAGCGCCGCGTCGCGGGGCGATGGCATATGGGGCGTGCGTCGTGACGTTTGACTGGGCCATTGCACTGCAGACCCTGCCGGCGCTTCTCTCCGCGCTGAGAGTCACGGCGATTGCGACTGTGTTGGGCATGTTGACTGCGGCGGCTCTGGGGCTTGCCTGGACGGTGGCCCGGCGAAGCCGCGCCCTGGAGTTTGGCGTTTGACTAGATAATTCTGCACGATTTTTGGGGGTGGTCTCCATTCTTACTTGCAAAAGGGTGGTTTTTCTCGTATGCTGATATCTAGTAGTTTAACTAGATTGCAACTCGCGGA
>JADLCA010000692.1 GCA_020847495.1 Candidatus Hydrogenedentota bacterium
TGCAGCAGCATAGCCCCTCTTTCGTGTTCGACGAGTCTCCAAAGCCATCCTGACACGTTGCCGGATGGGCGCGCAAGAAAACCGGGCCGTGAACAGGTGAATTGATCGCGTTAGGGACGCCCGGCACGGACGACGCGTGCACTGGTCAAGCGCACCGGTCCCAGGAGTCCCGCAAGCTGCGCCCGCCATGGCTCGTCGCCTCCGATGTCCTTGTTTCGCGGCACGTCGTTCGTTTTGCAGAAGCGCTGCTCCTCGGGAAGCAGGAGGTCGCCCGCCAGGCGGTTAATCCACATATTGGTGACATCGACTTCAAGCGCATTATCACCCGCCACGGCGGCGTCGGTGATGTCCACACGGAACGGTTCCTTCCAAAGGATGCCGAGTGGCTTGCCGTTCAGGCGGACCTCCGCGAGGTCGGCCACGGCCCCCAGGTCGAGGTACAGCCGCCGCCCGGACTCCAACAGTGCTGGGGCCACCTGGATCACTTTCTTGTACGTCGCCTTGCCGGAGAAGTACTTGATTCCCTCGTCGGTGTCGTCTGCCCATGAATGCAGTGAGTCGAACACGGCCATCGGCGGGGCGCCCCAATTCTCCGGGAAGTGGATCTCCCACGCGCCCTGTACAGTCTGAGGCCCCGCGATACCGCGCACCTCCACATCGGTCCGTGTGCCGTCCACCAAGGCAACTCGATAGGCGCCATCCACCCACGCATGAATCGCAACCCCGGTGTGGTCGCAGGCCACGACTTCGGCGGACGGTGCGCCGCTCGGGCCAGTCACGCTGGCGACTACCGGAGCAGGATTCTGACCCTCACCGGGACGAAACACGATGAAGGTGGCTCCGCCCGGCGGCAGGTCGAGCGGAACGCGCATGCCGCCTTCGTGCGGCGCATACGTCCACAAGCGGCGGATGGCTCCCGTGTCCGGTGACCATTCCTCGGGAATCTTGCCCGTCACCCGAAACACACACTCCGCGCGGGACCACGCGGTGGACGGATTGCGCACGAAGTACACGTCCGCGCCGCCCGCGCGGCGGTGGATGTAATCGAGTCCCGGTTCCCCGCTCACTGATGAATATCGAAAGTCCTCGATCAACCCCGCCTTGCCCAACACGTCGCGCGGTGTGACGCCCCAATACACGGCGCCTTTTCCATAGGAATTGCCGGTGACACTTCTGCCGTCGCATGGCCCCCACAGCGATGCCGCCAATTCCTGCAAGCGGCGCGATTTCGCCTCATGTTCCAGCAGGCCCGGCACCGTCTCGGGCTTGGGTCCGATGATGGTGGCGCCCTCCTTTACCATGGATTCGAGCTTCTCGAGCACTTCGAGCGGCATGTGAGCTTGATCGCGAAGAATGAGCGCGGCGTAGCTCATGCCGTCGGGCAGGGTGATGCGGCCATCCTGCACGGACATGCGATTGAGAATGACGTCGCTGTTCACGACGTCGTAGTCATAGCCTCTGCCCAGACCCTCCAGGAGCGGTTTCCCGGGCACATCATGGAACTCCGGATAGAAGTTAGGCGCCTGGTCGCCGTAGAAGTAGCATACATCCGCCACGAACGCGCCTTGCTGCAGCATATACGAGCAGCGCGCCAGGTAGTCCATGAAGGGACGGGACTGTTCCCACCACGTTACGCGTGGATTGATGTCGGCACCCGCGTGATAGGCCCGCCCGGGGAAACCGGCCTCCTCGGGACTGTGGGCGAAACCATGGAACGTAATGCGGTTGAGACCTTCGCAGAAGGCGCGGTCCGCCGCCTGCTTAAAGATGAAGGGGCTATCCTTCCAGCGCCGCCACGTCGTGAACGATTCCGCATCGACGATGGGTTTGCCGTAGATGTGCGACGCGCTGGAGATTTCCTTGATCAAAAACATGTTCCGGTGGCGAATCCAGAATTCGCCTCGAGGCACGTCCACATTGCCCAATGCCTTCAGAGCGTCCACGGGGCAAGTCGCCCAGATCGGCGGCCCGGGACCTCCCGCCTCGCCGCCAAGCTGCATGCCATACTTCTTCAGAATCTCGCTTCCAGTCGTGTAATGGCTGAGAATCAGCAGTTCGCTGACGGCCTTCTTGTAGTCATACAAAAAGCGGCCGGATTCGTCCGCATTCCGGATCGTCCAGCCCGCCAGCACGGGAAGCCACGGCGTGGGGTCGTAGCCTATTTGAGTTCGGAAGAAGTCAACAAAGTCTTCCGTCCACTGGATCCCCGGCTCCAGCTCCATGCTGTCGACTTCAAAGTACTTGAGGCCCAACTCGGCGGCGTTTTCCGGGGTCACGCCTACGCGGTCCAGCATGTATTGAAAATGCATGCGCGTGGCTTCGGGATCGAGGAATTCGATGAGAAGACCGTCCGAATTCGGGCTGGGTGCGATCAGCGTTTGTCCATTGTTGGTGCACACGAAGCGAAGAATGGTCCAGCGACCCGCGGGCGCGTCCCATCGCAGTGTGCCGCCGGACGCGTGTTTGCTCAGATTGAGAACGGCTGCCGGTTCCGGGATCACCTTGTCCGCGCTGTCCGGCACGGCAAGAACGGCAACTTCGCGGGAGTAGAGGGGAAGTCCGTCAGGCCCTTTCGGGCACTTCTCCGGAACCTCCGGGAAGGGGAGGGCCTGGTTAATGGCCGCCGGTCCTTCGACGGTGATCGTGGCTACATACACATTCTTGCCAGCCCACTCCGGTGTGACCCAGGACCCGCCCGCATTCCAGCCACTGGACGTGACGAGCCCGAGTTCGAGGCCAAGCCGCTTGGCTTCCTTGAGCGAATGGTGAATGGCCTCGACGGACTCCGGGCCAAGGAAGGGCGGGCCCGCGGGCACGATGCCGTTGGGATTGCGCAAGGCGCCGGTGTCCCACATCTCGCCACCGCCCATGCCTTTGGCATGCATCTCTTCGAGATCGCGGGTGAGCTGGTTCAAGTCGACGGCGCCGTTGACCCAGTCCCAGTATGCCCTTGGCCTTGCGGACAACGGGGGTGCGGCAAAGGCGTCCGAACTCAAGGAATCTGCTGCTTCCGATGCGGCAAACGGAGAGGACAGCAGAATGGCCAAACCGGCGGCCAACACATGGCGTAGAGGACCCCTACTCCCAAGATGATGTGAGCGACTCATGATAGCCTCCCCGATGAAACTGCCTGTGTAATGCGCTTCTTCACACGTTCAAACCCACGGCGCGCATCAACTCGAGCGCATTGCTCTTCTGCACTACGCCGGGACGCATGCGATAATCAAAGATAAGTCTTCCGTCCTCAAGATGGTCCTCGAAGTGCACGTTGGCTGCCCGCGCACCGAGTTCGTCCGCGGTCTTCGCGAGGGCAAGGTCGTGCGTCGTGACAAGCCCGATGGCGCCCGCGTCGAGCAGTCCGCGCACGATAGCGTCTGCGCCGATCTTGCGATCATGCGAATTGGTGCCGTGGAGGATTTCGTCCAGCAGGAACAGCAGTGGAAATGGACCCGACGCGAGGTCAACCAGCTGCCGGATCCTCCGGATTTCGGCGTAAAACCGCGAACTCCCCTCCTGGATGGAATCCTGCACGCGGAGGGTGGCGCCGATTGCCATCGGGCTCACGCGCATGCGGGCCGCGCACACGGGCGCCCCAGCCAGCGCCAACACCGTGTTGATGCCCACGGTGCGGAGCAGCGTGCTTTTGCCCGACATGTTTGACCCGCTCACGACGAGCAGGCGCAGTTCGGCTCCGAGTTGCAGGTCGTTTCGCACGCAGGCAGAAGCGGGAAGGAGCGGGTGCCCGACCTGCTCCGCCTCCAACCTCGGTCCCTGCGCATGGACCTCGGGGAAAGGATAATCGGGGTGTTCGTACGCAAACGCGCCGAGGGCCCCCAGCGCTTCGAGGTCACCCACGGCCTGAAGCCAACCCAGTATGCGCCGGCCGTGTCTCAGACGCCACGCCTCGAATGCGTAGGCGAAGTGCACGTCCCACAGGAGCAGAATGGCCACGGGGGCAAACAGCTGATTGCCGCGGGCCTCGTACCAGTTGAGCAGGCGGTAGAACCGCGCGATGGATTCGGACGCGCGAACCCCGCCCTGCGTTAGAACTGCCTGAACCTGCCGTAAACGGTCGCAGGTGAATGACTCGCGCTCCAACCGCGCCAAGACCCCCGCCAGAATCTGGAGTTCGCGCCCCGGCTCTTCCAGAGCCTCCAGCACGGCACGAACGCGGCGTTGCGTGACCCGGTTCAACAGCCAAATGGCGATGACGGAGACCGTGAAAGGAAGTGGGCCCAGTCCCAGAAAGGCCCAGCCCATCACACTCACGACGGAGAGCGCTGCGATGATGTGCGCCACGCGCAGGGGGGTCCGTGTCGCGAAAAGAGCCGGCTCGTTCGCCCAACTCACGACCTGCTCCGGCAGAACGCCGCGGCGCATGTCCGTGCCCAGCAGGGCGAGTTCCTCACGCAGGTCGAGGCGCAACCGCAGTTCCTCGACGGCGGCCTGGCGGGCCTTGACCTCCTCCGGTGTCGCGGGCATCAGAAGCCAATCGGCGAGGGTGCGCTCACCGGCCCGGGTGCGGGCGGTGCAGAGCAATTCGAACAGCGATCCCTTGCCGAAGAGGTCCAGATCGGCGGCGCAGGGATGTTCGTGCTGGGCCAAATCATCGCCGCTCAGACCCTTACCCATCCAACGGCCATCCAGCCGCGCGAGACACTGCTCGTAGAAGATTGCGGCAAGTTCCGTGCGATTGCGTGCACGCAACGCACGGTCGTGGGCCAGCATCAGTGCTCCAAACCCCGCCACGGCCGCGCACAACCACAGGACACTTATCCACTGTGCCCAGAACGACATCCATGCCAAGAGCACCGCCGCCGCGAAGACGGCCAGGCGCAGGTTTGCGAAACGGTCACAGCGTCGTGCCAAGGTTGCCGCAGTCGCCCGACGCGCGGAAAGACGCGCTTCATACTCCGTACGGGGGCTCACGTGTTGCATCATCGCGCAACTATAGCACAGGCGCCCGGTGCGGCGCGCCGCCGAATGTGCGATAATGATGCTGCCAAGAAGGAGAATTAGGTTCGATGGCTCAACGGGACGAGATACCCCATCTCATCCAGCTGCTGGAAGACGATTCCGAAGTGGTTCGCGAGCAGGTGCTTCGCGAGTTATTGTCTTTCGGCCCCACCTTGGACGACGTGCTCCGGGAATTGGAAGGTCAGTTGACACCTGCTCAACGCCATCTGGTCATGCAGTTGGTGACGAGCCAGTTCGCGGCGGGGGCCCGGCGCGCGGCCTGGCGCCAGTGGCCCTCCCTTCCGACGAGACGCGCCCAGCTCGAGAGGGCCTTCGACCTGCTGGCCCAGTTTCAGTTTGGGTGGGCGCCGCCCGTGCGTGTGGCTGAACTGTTGGACGAACTGGCCGACTCGTTCCGCTCCACGGGGCATTCGCGGGATGCCATCGCCTTGAACCGCTATCTGTTTACTTCCAAACGGCTCCAAGGCGACCAGGACGATTACTACAACCCCATGAACAGCAACTTGATCTACGTGCTCCAGGAAGGGAAAGGCCTGCCCATCAGCCTGGTCTGTATCTTCATGCTGGTGGGAGAACGGCTCGGCATGCGGATCGAGGGGTGTGGCGTGCCGGGGCACTATCTCGCCCGCGCGATTGTCAACGGCCAGGATGTGTACATCGATTGCTTCAGTGAAGGCCGTCTCTTGACCCAGCGCGAGGTGGAACAGTTGAGGGGCCGCTTGTTTCCCACCTTGACGCACCTGCTCACTGAAGTGCCCACCGCCACGGATATTGTGCGGCGGGTGCTGCGCAACCTGGTTAACGCCTATGAGATGGCCAACGAAACCGAGATGAGCGCACTCATGGCCCAACTGCTGGAAGAGGTGCCCGCCGCGCAGTGAGCGGAATGGGAAGCATGGGGACGGGCGATTCGCTCCCCGCGTGCGGGGAGTGAGTGGACGGAGTGGACGGAGTGGACGGGGTGGACGGGGTGGACGGGGTGGACGTCGCCCCTCCCGGCACGTGGGGAGGAAACTGCGCGTCCCGTAGCTCCCATAGTTCTCATCACTCCCATGATGCCCATGCTCTATTCAAGGGTGTGGGAGAGGCCAAAGAGAAGGTTATGGGCAGGGATGCTCATGCCAGCACTGACTGCTTACTGCCCAGTGGCACCGCGGCCCCGGCGGTGGCGGGTGGCCTGATAGGCCAAACCCCTGGCATTGATAATGATGTCTGCTTCAATGCGTTCCCAGCGATCGCGGTGTGGTTCCACACCGCAATACGCAAACTGCCGCCGCGTTTCCTCCTCGATGCGCTCGCGGCAGAAGGCTTCGAGGGCCTCGCCCTCCCACTCCGTGTTTGCCGCGTCAATGAGGATCTGTTCCAAGGCGTCAATCGATTGAACGAGTTCGAGTGCGGCCTCATGCACCTGCTCGATCATCCCGAAGTGGGAGACATAGACGCGTTCCGCGCCGGTGTCGAGGATGCGCGCCACGGTGGCGCGCGCCTCGTCCGGATCGAATTCGGTCGGCGTGCTGGAACACGTGATGAGAGGCCGCGTGCCGGTTTGCAGGGCCGGGTAGTACAGGCCGAAGCAGTCACCCGCGAAGACTCCATTCGAGCCGGAATCGTGGATGCAGATGTGGTGCCGCGCGTGGCCGGGGGTGTCGAGAAAGCGGAGCGTGCGCTCGCCAAATGTCAGCGCCTCGCCATCCTGCACCGCGCGCACGCGGTCCGCCGGGACGCCCTCCACCTCCCCGTACAAGTGGTTGAAGATGGCTTCGCCATAGACTTGCGTGGCGCTTGCCACCAACCGCTTGGGATTGATCAGGTGCCGCGCGGCGCGGGGATGACAGAGCACGGTCGCGTTGGGGCACTGCTTCAGCAGGGCCGCCGTGCCGCCGGCGTGGTCCAGGTGAACGTGCGTCACGATGAGATACTCGACGGATTCGGGAGCGAGTCCGCTGTCCTCGAGCGCGCCCATCAGCAGAGGCACGGCGCGGGCCGTATTGTTGTCCACGAAGAGCGCGCGCCCGTCCTCGCACACGAGATACGCCGCCGCGATTTCGGGACCCACATACTGGCAGTCCACGGTGGTGACGGATTCGGAGATCTTATTCACCGGGGACGCTGCTTTCCGGCGGCGGCGCAGATGGCGTCGAAGAGGTTGGATACCGGTTCAATTCCGTGGTCTTCGAAGTTCTTGGGGTTGTTCCAGAACTCCCTGAGCCGCCCGCGGCCTTCGCGCTCGTACATCAGGATCTTCATCATCATCTGGGCCTTGTCGAGCCCGCGGATGAGTTGGGCTTCGGGCGTGCGCGGGTCCATCAACTCCCGGTGGTACTCCGCATATCGTTCGGGGAAGCCATCGAACAGGCGCTCAAAAATGGACTGTTCGGCTTGAAGCTTCGCTTCTTTCAGATACCGGTCGCCCGCGGGCATGGGAATATCCATGAGCCAAGCCTCCGGGACATCGTGGAGCAAGGCCATGGTGAGGACCTTGTCGCGGTCGAAACGATCGGGGTATTCGTCCACGAAGAGGAGGGCCATCACGGCGACGAAATGGCTGTGCGCGGCGATGGATTCGGGCTCGGTCACGCCGCGCAACACGTAGCCTGCGCGCGCGATGCGGTCGAGCGGATGCATCTGCTCGAAGAGGGCGAGGACTCGTTGCTCGAAGGCGCCCATGGGTGCCGGTTATCTTGGCAGGCCGTACACGCGTGGCGCCTACAA
>JADLCA010000693.1 GCA_020847495.1 Candidatus Hydrogenedentota bacterium
CGACAAGCGGCTCCACGATCTGCTGGATGCGCAGTCGGCAACCACCCCGGAGCGACCGGCAGTTCAGTTCGAGGAGGTATCGCTCACGTACCGCCAATTCACGGAGCTGGCCAATCGATTGGCTCATCGTTTGCGCAGGCACGGCGTCGGGCGAAATGTCCTTGTGGGTGTTTGCATGGATCGGTCGGTGGAGTTGGTCGTCGCGCTGCACGCCATACTGCGTGCGGGTGGGGCGTACGTTCCCCTGGACCCGACCTATCCAGAAGCGCGCCTGACGGGCATGGTGGAAGATGCCCGCCCCGTTCTCATCCTTGCGCATCAAGGCGCACTGAGGCTACTCAAATCGGCGAACGCGCCGATCCTGCCCGTCGATTCGCTGCTGGAGGAAGCCGCACAAGAACCGGGGATTACCCCCGAGACCGACACGACGTCCTTCGACTTGGCTTACGTCATCTTCACCTCCGGTTCAACCGGACGACCCAAAGGCGCGATGAATGCACACCGCGGCATCTGCAACCGGCTGCTCTGGATGCAGGACGCGTATCACCTCGACGAGCGGGACGCGGTGCTGCAGAAGACCCCGTTCAGTTTTGATGTCTCGGTGTGGGAGTTCTTTTGGCCGCTCCTTGCGGGGGCGCGCCTGGTCGTGGCGCGGCCCGAAGGGCACAAGGATCCCGCGTACCTGGCAAGCGCCATCTGCTCGCACGGGGTCACGACGGTCCATTTCGTGCCCTCCATGCTTCGCGCTTTTCTGGACCATCCCTTGGCGGCGACGTGCACGGGGTTGACGCGTGTGATCTGCAGCGGAGAAGCGTTGCCCCGCGATTTGCAGGAGCGATTCCACGCCGTGCTCGGAGCGGGACTCTTCAACCTGTATGGGCCGACCGAAGCGGCCGTCGACGTGACGGCGCACACGTGCGTCCCGGGGGCCAAGGAAGCCCTCGTGCCCATCGGGCGACCCGTGGCGAATACCAGCATCTACATCCTTGACGGGCGCAAGGAACCTGTTCCCGTGGGAGTTCCCGGCGAACTATACATCGGCGGCGTGCAGGTAGGCTTGGGATATATCAACAAGCCTGAGCTGACGGCAGAGCGTTTCGTTCCCGATCCCTTCTCCGGGTGTGAAGACGCGCGTATGTACCGAACGGGCGACCTTGCGCGATTCCGGTCCGACGGCGTCGTCGAGTTTCTGGGACGAATTGACTTCCAGGTGAAGCTCCGAGGCCAGCGCATCGAACTGGAAGAAATAGAGGCGGCACTGATGGCGCATCCAAATGTGCGCGCGGCGGTCGTTGTCTTGCGAGGTGATACCCCGGATGACCAACACCTTGTCGCCTACGTCGTGCATCGAGGGGCAGTCACTGGTGAAGACCTACGGGCGTTACTCCGGCTCAGTCTTCCTGCGTACATGATTCCCAGCATAATAGTGTGGCTCGAAAGCTTGCCCTTGAATCCCAATGGGAAGGTGGACAGGGCTGCACTGCCCGCGCCCGTCCAGGCGGACGAACGCGAGTACTGTCCTCCCGCGACGGAGCCCGAGCGCGTGCTCGCGCGTATCTGGACCGAGCTTCTGAAGGTTGGCCGTGTCGGGCGGAACGAGGATTTCTTCGCTCTAGGGGGGCACTCGCTGATTGCTACTCAAATGGTGTACCGGATCCAGAGTGCTTTCGGTATACAATTCCCCCTGCACAAGGTATTCGAGTGCGGCACTATTGCCGCGCTCGCCGAGGCTGTCGAGGAAGCGGTGATCGAGCATATAGAACGTTCGAGCGGCGAGTATGTTTAGGGGCGTCACCGGCCCCGCCTTGGTTGTCTGAGTGCCACTGATTCTGACGTCAGGGGAGAGCGACGACTGAATGATGCAATTCCTGTCATTCAGGTGTGGTGAGGGATGTATCGATCGCGCCCCCGTAACGAGAGGCTGATGAGCGACAAACGCAGTGAACTTGAGAAGCGGCGGAACCGCCTGACCCCGGAGCAACGTGCGCTTCTGGAGCAACGGCTGCGCGGCGGAGCACCCGCTGCCGAGACGGGCAATACCGTACCTGTGCGGCCGCCCGGAACTCCGGTGCCACTCTCCTTTTCCCAGGAAGGACTCTTCTTCCTGGAGCGTTTGTCGCCCGGGCTTCCGGAGTACAACGTTCCTTTCGTCTTCGCTTTCAAGGGACCGCTGGACGCGGCCCTCCTATCCCGAGCGTTCGATGAGGTTGTGCGGCGTCACGAAATCCTGCGGACACGCTTCGTATACGATTCTGGAAGGGTGACGCAGGTGGCCGGCGAGTTTCAGTCCGGCAGTCTGAAGGTGGAGTCCCTTGCGCCCGCCGAAAGGCAGTCTGCGCTAGAGCATGCGCTGGCCAAGGCCCGTGATCTGGCTCGCATTCGTTTTGATTTCGGCACGGGCCCGCTGTTCCAGGCCGTGCTGTATCGCGTGTCCGACAGCGATGCTGTCTTGGCCATCGTGTTGCACCATACCGTCTTTGACGGATGGTCCATGGGCGTGCTGTTTCACGAGCTTCGCGAAATCTACAGTGCGTTCAGCGAGGTTCGGGAACTGCAGCTTCCAGAATTGCAGATTCAGTTCGCGGATTACGCCGTCTGGCAGCGAGACCGGGCCGCGAATGGCGCCTTTCAAAACGACCTCGAGTACTGGCGTGCGCGGCTGGAGGGTCCACTTCCCGAACTGCCGTTTCTGCGTCCGCAGACGGCGGGCAATGTAGTCGCGCCGAGTGGCGGGTTGGCGGTGCGGTACCTGAATCCCGCGACCGTCGCGGCAGTGAGGGAGTTCTGCCAAGGTCACCAGACTACCCTGTTTATCGCGCTCCTGAGCGTGTGGAAGACGCTCCTATTCCGGTACTCGGGTCACGTCGACATCCTGGTGGGTACCGCCGTTGCAGGACGAGGGCAATCAGAGCTTGCCCCGCTGATCGGGTACTTCGTCAACACCATTATCCTTCGCACAGTCTTGGAACCAAGCCTCACGTTTCAACAGCTCTTAACCAGGGTGCATGCATGCACCCTCGACGCGCAGGAGCATCAGGAACTTCCTTTCGAGACACTGGTACAGGAATTGAAACCGGATCGGCTCCCGGGCAGGGTGCCGCTGCTGCAGAACATGTTCGTCGTGCAGAATGCGCCGGCCGAGCAACTTGCTCTCGCGGGGATCGAGGCGGAGACGGTCGAAGTGCACAACGGCACCGCAAAATTCCCCTTGACGCTCATGGTGAATGAGGATGCGCGTGGGGTCCGCCTGGATTTGGAGTACGAGAACGGCGTATTCGATGCGGACGCTGCTGAACGGCTGCTCTCACGTTTCGAGCGCGTACTTTCGGACGCGATCGGGCACCCCAAAAAGATACTCACCGAGTTGGCATTTCTCGCCCCAGAGGAAGAAACTCTGCTTGTGCATGGTTGGAACGCAACGGCTTGCGAGTATCCCGGTGCATCGACGATTTCGGCCGTGTTCGAGGCTCAGGTTCGCAATACCCCGCACGCGACCGCCCTCGTCTTTGAAGGAACAAGTCTTTCGTACGAAGAAGTCAATGTCCGGGCGAACCGTCTGGCGAGGTGCCTTGCGGCGCACGGGGCGCGTTCAGGTCAGGTCATTGCGACGTGCATGGCGCGCTCTTCGGATCTGGTTATCGCTCTGATGGCAATCCTCAAGGCGGGCTGTGCGTATCTTCCACTCGATCCTGAGCACCCTCGCACGCGAATACTGCAGGTCCTCCGCGATGCGAAGCCCGGTCTGTTGATTACACAGGGAGGGGGAGAGCTTGCCCAGTCCGCCGGCGAGTCGGGAATCCTCACCTTTTCGCTTGATGCCGTGAAGGATGAACTATCCTCCCACGCGCCGGATAATCTCGAGGCTGCTCGAACCGATGGAGATCCCCTGGCCTACGTGATGTACACGTCCGGAACCACGGGCGGTCCCAAGGGTGTCTGCGTGCCGCACCGGGCCGTTCTTCGGCTGGTCCTTAACACGGACTACATTGGAATTGCGCCCTCAGACCGAATCGCGCAAGCCTCAAACATGGCTTTCGACGCGGCGACATTCGAGGTGTGGGGTGCGCTGCTGAACGGGGCGTGTCTGGTTGGGATCCCGCGCGATGTTCTGCTGTCGCCGAGGGATTTGAAGAAGTGCCTGCAGCGCGAGCGCATCGACGCGATCTTCGTCACGACCGCCTTATTCAATCGCATCGCCACGCGAGAGCCGGAGACCTTTAAAACCGTGGGCACCGTACTCTTCGGCGGCGAGGCGGTGACGCCAAAATGGGTGAAACGGGTACTCGAATCCGGCCCGCCGCGACGACTCGTGCACGTGTACGGTCCAACGGAATGCACGACGTTCGCCACATGGCACCTCGTCCAGGAGGTGGACGATGATGCGGTAACAATCCCGATAGGCAGGCCAATCGCCAACACCACTGCCTATGTGCTTGGAGATCATCTATGCCCCGTCCCCGCGGGGATTCCCGGAGAACTGTATTTGGGAGGCGATGGGGTCTCGCTCGGCTATTGGGAGGCCCCCGAGCTGACATGCCAACGTTTTGTGCCCGACCCATTCGCCGGACGGCAAGGGGCCATGCTCTACCGGACCGGCGACCTGGTCAAACGCACACCTGACGGAGCAATCGAGTTTCTCGGGAGGGTGGATGACCAAGTCAAGATACGCGGATTTCGTATCGAAGTTGGGGAGATTGAGAACATTCTCCAGCAGAGCCCGGGTGTGAGGGACGCCGCGGTTGTGGTCCGGAATTGCGACGGGGGCGACAAAGAGTTGGTGGCATACTACGTGCCTCAGGAAGGAGACAGCTCGGGGACGGACGGCATTCGTGAGTATCTCCGACAGCAGATCCCCGATTATATGGTGCCGTCGTTGTTTGTCCGGCTCATGGAACTGCCGCTTACCGCCAACGGAAAAATCGACAAGCAGCATCTGCCTGAACCGCATCAGATGCGGGGCGAACATACCGGTACAAAGGAACCCCCAGCCACGGAACACGAGGTCGCACTGGCATCGATCTGGTCGGAGGTGCTCGAAGGGCAACAAATCGGGCGGACCGACAACTTCTTCGACGTAGGCGGGAATTCTCTGCTGGCCATTCATCTGATGTCCCGAATCGAGGATGCTTTCCAAGTCCAGTTTCCGTTGCGGGATTTGTTCGAGTACCCCAGGCTGGACTCTCAAGCACAGCGAATCGAGCGTCTCGTTGCGCCAGACGCGCAGCCCCGCAGCGAAGTGTCTGAAACTCGCCTCATGATCCCCGTCCGAGCGGAAGGTTCCAGAAGGCCATTCTTCTTTGTCGCGGGTGCGGGCGACGTGATTGGCACCTACACGACTCTTGTGAGTCTGCTCGACCCGGAACAGCCGTTCTATGGCTTTCCCGACCCCATGTACACGACGCTGTCCGCAGCGGAAATCACCGTGGAGCGCCTGGCGGAACTCTACCTGTGCGAAGTGCGCTCCAAACAGCCCACGGGTCCGTTCATTCTAGGCGGTTACTCCTTCGGGGCAATCGTCGCGTACGAAATGGCCCGGCAACTTGTCTCGGCGGGGGAAAAGGTGGGGCTCTTGGTCCTCGTGGACACCAGCGCCGGCGTCAGGGGGCGCCCCGGTTTGATGCGAATCCTGCGGTCCGTAGCGCCCCGGACCAAGTACGTGACCGAGAAGCTGCTCATGTGTTTTCGGTGCAGGGCAAGCCTGATTCAAGATTCACGGATAATACTCAGGATCGCCATGTCTCGGCTGTTTCGCAAGGCATCGCCTACATCTGAGGAGCCTGCTATTCGCGAGTACATCATCTGGTCACTAAGAGACACGTCGAGATTGGACCGCACAGGAAGGCAAGAGCCGGAGACTGCTAGCATTCGTGAAGCAAGATTGCGCATGCTTGACCAACCTCACATCCG
>JADLCA010000694.1 GCA_020847495.1 Candidatus Hydrogenedentota bacterium
CAACGCCTCTGCGTTTGAGTTAATTGAAGACCATGGGCAGGGATGCCCATGCCACCTCTGCTTCTCCTTCCTGAATCGGTGTCATCGGTGAAATCGGTGGATGACGATCTTCGTTTGGTTGCGGCTACGCCGTGCTAGGCTATCTTCTGCCGTCCCTCCGGGACTCACGGGCTGTCGCCGCATAGATCATAATCTAACGAGCGACATTGACAACGGGGATGATCGCAACGCAATTGCGGGACGATGGGCCTTCCGCCGCGGCACTATGGCGTCAGCACTTCGCGCATCGCGAGATCGAAGTCGAGCAGAGCCTGGGCGCAGTCACCGCGGAAGCTGGATCCGTGCATCACGGCCAGCAGCTGGGGGTTCAAGTCGGCCAGCGACCTCATGATCTTTCCCGTGTTCGCGTTGTAGGGGATGTAATTGGCGAATGGTGAGCGCTGCATGTTCTCGAGCGATTCGCGGGCGCGGCCGACAATGTCATGCTCGGTAAGCGGCTCGACTACTCCAAAGTGCGTGAACAGGTCGGAACAGAGCAGCGTGCGATCCGTCTCTTCAAACATCACGCCGGCATCCCACCCATGCGGGACGTGCGCGGTGGAGATGTATCGAAACCGGCGCTTGCCCGTCGCGAAAGTCTCTCCATCCTGCAGGACACGAGGCGGGCGCGCCGCGAAATCATTCACGTTGACGGCGGCCGCGAGAGCGCCGCAGATGGGTTGCGCTGAGGGAACCATGGCCAGCCATTCGTTCAACGCCCCGCACTCGTCCGATTCAAAATGGCTCCAGCCGATCCAGCGGATTTCCTTGGGCGATAGCAAGCGCTTCACCGCGTCGCTCAGCTCCGTGAAGTGTGCCCGCAGGCCCGTGTGGTATAGCATCGGCTCATCGTCCACGATGAGAAAGTGGTTGAACTGCAGACCGATCTGCTCGTTGAGGATCGAGATGCGATAGACATCCGGGGCTATTTCGGTGACGATTGCCATGGCATGGGTCTCCAGCGTTGCTTGCAGCGATTTCACCAGGAAAACGATTCTGTGCGTATTGTGGTGGATTGTCAAGAACGGGGCGAACTCATCTGATCCACAGACGCCCGGCGTGGAAGCCGGGCACTACAGGTTGCGGACGGACTACCCTCGTTGCCATACCTGTTTTGCCTGTCCGAGTCTTTTCTGACAGAATGGGCTTTCACTCAATTTGGGGAGACCTACACACATGATTGGCAACACATATCACTTGATATCGCTCGTGATTCTGGCAACCTGTTTTGGAATGCTGATAGCGCCTGTGGCCGCGGAGGCGCCCGGCAGGCTCTCCGTGTCTCGTCTGGCGTGCGAGTATTTGGAGAATCCTCTTGGAATCGATGTTATCGAACCGCGGCTTGCCTGGGTTGTGAGTTCCGATCAGCGCGCCCAGAAGCAGACGGCGTATCAGATACTCGTGGCAAGTTCGCAGGCGAGGCTCGACGCCGATACCGGGGATGTCTGGGATTCGGGGAAAGTCGCCTCGAGTGAAACTGCCCTCATCCCGTACGCGGGAGCGGCGCTGCAATCGCGCACCCCCTACTGGTGGAAGGTCCGCGTGTGGGATGGAAATGACGCCGTGTCGGAGTGGAGCCCCTCCGCGCATTGGTCCATGGGCATGCTGGCACCGAGTGATTGGCAGGCGAAGTGGATCGGTGGTGTCTACACGGACCCCGCGCAGCCGGAACCCTTCATGCCGATGTTCCGCAAGACGTTTAAACTCGATTCCAGACCGGTCCGCGCCACCGCCTACGTGGCGGCACTGGGCTACGAGGAACTGCGCGTGAACGGCAAACGCATCGGCGACGACGTGTGCAGTCCGCCGGTGAGCGATTTCCACAAGCGCAGCTATTACATCACCTACGACGTCACCGCTGCGGTGAAACAAGGGGCCAACTGCGTCGGCGCATGGCTGGGCCGCGGCTGGTACTGCGAATCCTTCCCAGGCGTCATACCGGGCGGCCCATTTGTCCGCGTGCAGTTGGAAGTGACCCTGGAAAATGGCGAGACCGTCATCATCGCTTCCGGCGATAGCTGGAAGACGCACGAGGGCCCGGTCGCAGCACTCGGGGATACCACCAAGGGCAATCTCAAGGGCGAACGTTACGATGCGTCCAAAGCGTTGCCGGGATGGGATCTGCCGGAATTCGACGACGCGGCGTGGGCGCAGGCACGCGTCGCTGAGCCGCCCACTCCCGTGTTGTGCGCACCGATGATGGAGCCCGATCGTATACGCGAAACGGTCAGTGCGGTGGCCGTTCAATCGACAGGCCCGGATGAGTATCTCTTTGACTTTGGCCGCAATGTGATCGCGATGCTTGAGTTGGACGTGCAGGGAAACCCCGGCGTGCCGGTCACGATCCGGTATGTCGAGCGGGCGGGTGGACAGCCCGGGGAATGGGTCGACTACCGCACGCTGGATGAATACATCCCGCGCACCGGCGAGGTGGAGACGTTTCGCAATCATTTCAACTACCACGCCTTCCGCTACGCACTCGTCAAAGGCCTGCGCCGTCCCCCCTCACGGGAAGACGCGCGCGCCCTCTTCGTGCAGACCGACTACGCGGTGCGCGGCGCATTCATGTGCTCGAACCCGCTGCTCAACTGGATCTACGACACGACCATGTACACCTTCCGCTGCGTGTGCGCGGGAGGCTACACGGTTGATTGCCCACACCGCGAACGGCTGGGGTATGGCGGAGACGCGCAGATTACGACCAAGACGGCGCTCTACGCGTGCGGCGTGGGCGGGCTCTACTCGAAATGGCTCGGCAACTGGCGCGACGTGCAGGATCCGGAGACGGGATACCTGCCCAATATCGCGCCAAGCCCGCACAACGCGGGCGGAGGGCCTGCCTGGGGTGGTGTCAGCATCTTGCTGCCGTGGGACATGTACCTGCACTACGGCGACACGCGCGTGCTGCGCGACAATTACGAAATGATGAAGCGTTACATCGCCTTCTTGGACTCGAAGTCCGAGAACAACCTCATCAAGCCCTACGGCGGCGAACAGTATGGGTTCATCGGCGATTGGGTTGTGCCGGACCATGACCAAGGCGGCGGCCGTCCGTGGTCACCGGAGGAAGAGCGCACGTTCTTCAATAATTGTTACTGCGCTTACGTGAACGACCACCTCAGCAAGGTTGCCGGAGTGCTTGGCGAGAAGGACGATGCCGCGCTCTATGCACGGAAAGCTGAGGGCATCCGCAAGGCGACGCACGAGGCTTATTTCAAAGCCGATGCCAATTCCTACGTCGGCGGAGGACAAGGCTACCTGGCATTCGCGTTACTGTCGGGAGTTACGCCAGAGCCATTACGTCAGACCGTATTCGAAAACCTCGCCCGAACCATTACGGAAACCAACAAAGGCCATCTCAACGTGGGCATGCATGGCTCGATGATCTTGCTACGACTCCTCACAGACAGCCACCGCGATGACTTGGCGTTTCTGATTATGAACCAGACGACGTATCCGGGCTGGGGTTTCATGCGCGAGCAAGGCGCCACCACCATGTGGGAGCGTTGGGACGGCGACCGTTCGCAGATTCACAGCACCTTGCTTGCGGCGGGCGAATGGTTCCCGCGTGCGGTCGGCGGTATCAAGCCTGACCCCGAACAGCCCGGTTTCCGTCGCATCATTATCGAGCCGCGCCCGGTAGGCGACCTTACGTGGGCCAACA
>JADLCA010000695.1 GCA_020847495.1 Candidatus Hydrogenedentota bacterium
GAGAGGCAGCGGATAGGTGAAGGTGCTGCTCCCGGTCTTCGTGATCTGGAAATGACCGTTGTACTCAGTCTGGTTGGCCCCTGAAATCACAACGCGCCAGTCAGTCTCCATGCGATGGTCCGCAAGCGTGGCCGTCGCCACGGCGTCCTGCTGACCCTCAACGGCCTCCGGGATAACCCACTTACCGCACTTCTTCAGCGCGCCGCTGGCGGGCGTCGCGGGCGTCCCGGACACGGTGTAGTCGAAGGTGTCCGTGGTCACGTTGAAGATCGTAAATGTGCCGTTGTACTCGGTCTCGGTCACGCCATCGATGAAGACGGAGTCTCCATTCGAGAACCCATGGCCAGCGCTCGTCGCCGTCGCCGTGGACCCGGACCGCGTGATGCTGCTGACGGCCAGTTCTTTCGCATATTTCCCGACCGCCGTAACCTGGTCAGGGTTTCCTGGAACGCCATAGGTGAACGTGTCTGCGGTCTTCGCGGTGACTTGCCTGCGCCCGTCGTAACCGGTCTCCGCAATGTCTTCGACCCGGATGTAGTCGCTGACCAGCAGTCCATGCGCTGTATGCGTCACGAGCACGTTCGAGTTTCCGCAGGTCACCGACGTAAGTGTCTTCTCGTTCACCGTGCAGGAGTGCAGCCAAAGGCCTGAGAAATCCGAGGCTGTTGGCTTAGGCTTCGTCGTAAAATCGTTGTCGTAGACGAAGAGTGTATAGGGCTTCCCAACCTGGCGCGTCCCGGTCGTTGGCGTTGTCGGTGTGCCCGTGATGGTGAACGTGAACGTGGTCGTGTCGGAAACCGTAATCTTCCAGTCGCCGTTGTATTCGGTCTGGTCGCAGCCTCGGATCTTCACCCAGTCGTCGGTCGTATATCCGTGCGCGGCGGAGGTGACGACGGTCACGGTCGATCCGGAGCGCGTCATCGTGGAGATGGTCTTCCAGCCCGTGAAGCTGGCGGCTTCCCGTTCATTGACAGCGATGCAGAGCTGCGAGAGGATGTTCTTGATGTCCCCCTCAGCCTTCAGGCCACCCCACGATCCGCTGTTATACCAGGCCATGTACTACTCCAAGAAGTTCAACGCATCCCACCCGTCATTTGCAGCATTCCTGCAATACATCCGACCTTCTTCGCTTCCGCCCGTGACCCGCCCGATCGCCGTCTCGTCGAGGCCTTCTGTTGGAAGCTCCGCCTTGCTGGCCGCCGTCACGAGCTGAATGCCCAGATGCACATGATCGGCTCGTGCGTAGTCGGCTGACGTTCCGGCAGCCGGGGTGAGAATGATCGCCTGCGGTGTCGCGTCTGATGGCGCCGCGCCGCCCCCGCCTATTGAATCGATGAAATCTTCCAGAGCTGTCTGTACGCCCGTATCCGCAGCAATAGCGTCTTCGACGATGTCGTATACAACATCGTCGTCAATGTCATGGCTGTGATCGCTCCGGGCCGCGGTCGTCGCCACGCCCGCGGTGCCTACTCCAACGGCAGGCGGCTCCGTACTGGAAAGCTCGAGCGGCGGCTCTGCGGTGGCGTTCTCCAACGCACGGATCCGGTCCTCGAGCGAATCGAGATAGTCGCTCAGCTCGGGCACCTTCATCCCGAGTTCGACCTTGACCGAAAGCGGGTTGTCCAGGTCGTATACGACGCGCTCGACGATGGTCTCTACGTCAATACCGAGCACCTCGTCAATGACAGTGAGCGTGCTGCCAAGGTCGATTCTGTCGAAATCGAAATCGTATCCGTCGTTGCTCTGGGAAAGGTCAACAAGGTCAATCTCGTAGCTCGTGCGCGGAACGCTGTAGATGTCGATCATTTCCTGCGCACAGAGGAGGAGCGTCGCTGGCGTCTTGATTTCCTTCCGCGTGAAACCGCGCGAGACGATCCCGTATGTCCCGGTGTTCTGCTGGATGTACTCGTTGGACTCACCGGCATCGATGAGGTTCAGGCCGGCGTCACCATACAGGTAGAGCCGTGTGAACATGTCCCGCCTGCTCTCGCGGCGCTTGATGGACGTCATGTTCTTGCGGTACCGTACCTGCTGGCCGGTGTCGCGACCGATGCGGGTTTTCCAACAGAACCGGCGCGAGGAAGGCTCGACGTAGATGTAGCCATCGCCGACCGTGTCAAACAGGTCATCGATGGCCTTGCGCATGCTCTGGCCACCGACGGCCATCGCGCGCGATTCGCCCGACCAGGCCGATGCGATGGTCCCCGGGTAGATCTTCGGCGTCCCGGCCTGGTGCGTCTTCAGCCATTCCACGATGTGCTCACGCACCGTTGCGGTTTCTTCGTAACTCGCAATCCATTCGTCCGAAAGCCGCGCCAGCAGGCTCTCGCCTTCAACCTCTACCTCGACTCGCGCGCCGGACCTGCCTGGAATAGCGTCCTGAATGGTGAACTCTTCGAGCAACTGACCGCGCTCGTCACGCAGCCAGATCTGGTTTGAGGTCGTGAGGTACTGGGCCTGCTCGGCGGTGGCGTCATACACGAAGCGGAGTTGGCCAGCCTGGTTGACGCGCCGTTCCCAGGTCCCGCCATAGAACTCAGGCAGATAAGCGAGGAGCGTCCCGGTCCGCGATCGGACCTCCATCCGATACCGCAACACGGCGTGCTGCGCCTGCGCGGAGGCTGCCTCGCAGACTCCGTTGAGCGTCGCGGTATTCAGCAGGCACGAGTTCATCAGTGGAACGCCACCCATGTCGCCGCCGTCTCGCTGCCAACGGTGCAGCCATAGAACTTGCTGTCATTCTCGTTGAAGACGACTTCGCCTTGAACGCCAGGGACATCCGTCATGCCTGCATCGTTGACATGACGAGGCTGCACGCGTGCCTCCAGCGCATTCACCGCATCCTGCAGTTCGGTGATGTGCTCTGCTGTCAGTAAGCACTCTACAAGGGCCCCGGACTCGTGGCCTGACGCAACGGTGCCCTGCTCGCCTCGGGCTGCCAGCGTCAAAGCATCACTGCTTCGGCTGGATGCCTCGACAATTTCGCCGGCATAGGCGGACGTGCGCCCAATCGTCAGCCACTGCAACGCCGTTGAGAATTCCGCGCCATCTCCGGACGCAACGGACAGGCTCAAATCGTCGTCGTCAATCGTGGCAGCAAGCGTGCTGGCCGCGTTGTTCGTGACCTTGTGAAAACTGGTGGCCATCAGTGATACCGCTCCCTGTAGGTTACGACGAGTGTCCCGGTCCCGGTCAGGCCTGTGATTTCAATCGCGTTGGACACGCCAGGCGAGAGCCTCGGGAAGATCGACGCCGGGCTAAGCACCGACATGAACGATGCCCAGGTAACCCCGCTATCATCGCTGTACTCGAGGATGCCTCGGCGCGTTGCATCGAAACGGACCCAGCGGGTTGAAACGATTGTGGTATTGACGCCTGCCAGTTCGCTCCTGCTGGTATTCTCAACGCTGGGAGCTGCTGCGCCCGCCCCAGTGGGCTTGAGCACCCAGACCGGGTCAGCCTCCGCGGACCCTCCCACAACGCCGCTGGCTGGCACCGTGGCGTTCGTGACGCCTGCCGTCAGATTGATTGTCTGGACGGTCTCCGTCGTGCTGTAGGCGCGCGGGTCAGGCGCGACGAAAGACAGCTCAAACACGGCCCCGTTGCGAGCGGGTGTGACCCGCCCAGGCCGCTGGGCCCGGACCATCCAGAACCGATCATCAACGTCATCGAATCGCAGGCTCATAAGGCCATTCCGGGTCAGCAGGAGATTCAGCCTGTCGAGTTTCGCGCGCACTTCGGTCCAGGACTCTCCGAGCATCCAGCACTTGACCGGGATGACCCGCCCTGGGTAGTGATGCCCCCAGCTCACCCCGCCGAATCCGTATGGCACGTCCTGGACGTTCGCATCGATGCTCGCAAGCAGGTCCGCTTCATCCATGTTCAGCGTGATGCCGTAGTCGTCATCCCCGAGATAGACCACGTCGCTTCCCAGCGGATCGTCAGCGGGGCCACCGAGGTAGAGCGAGTGTCCCATCTCACGCCCTCCCCATGGCCAACTGACGGCGCATCAGCACGCGGCTGACCTCGTCGGCAATCTCGCGTGGATCTCGGTTCGCGCCGTTGATCGTGATATTGATGGGCTGGCCGCCACCCATGAACGCCGCGGTGTCGCTGGCGTTCACAATGCGTCCGTTTGACTCTGGAACGAAGAGTTCGTCCCCGCGCTCGCCAACGATATAGGGAAGCCCAGCCTGCACTGGTCCGCCCGATGCGCGCGCCCCGACGCCTGGCGAAACATTGACGTTCAGGTCGCCACCGCCGAATCCGAACAGGCCAGCGATGTAGGAGATGGCGTCAACAATCCCCTGCACGCCTGCGTGAATCATGCCCATGATGAAATCCCAAACGGCCATGATCTTGTCAGCGGCCCATTCAAAGATGCCGATGACTCCATTCCACACCGATTGGATGACGTCCCAGAACCACTGGAACACGTCGGCTATCCCGTGGAATACGGCCCAGAACGCATCAGAAAGCGCAGTGAAGACCTTCTTCAAGATGTTGACCTGGAACGTGAAGTAGGCCACGAGGGCGTCCCACACAAATTCAGCGGCTTTCTTGATGCTTTCCCAGACCTTCTTGAGGGCCTTGCTGATGGATTCCCAGTTGTAGACGACGACGGCGCCGATCGCGATGACGGCCGCGATCGCCGCGATGGCGATGGCCACAGGCGCTGATATGGCCGCGATGGCAGCGGACACGACGCCGAACGCAGACACGATCCCGGGTAGAATCACGAGTATGGGGCCCAACACGGCCATGAGCGCACCGATGACAGCAACTACCTTCACGATGGTGGCGGTCAGCTCGGGATTGGCCGTAATCCACGCAGCGACCTTCTCGATAATCGGCACTAACGACTGAGCCATCTGCTGGAGCACCGGCATGAGTGCTGTTCCGATTTGCTCCATGACATCGCCCAGTTGGTTCTTGAGCTGCTCCATCTGCCCGGAGAATGTGCCCGCTGCGGCCGCCGCGCTGCCTCCAAACTCCTTGTTGAGCTCGGCTAGAATGAGCTTCTGCGCGCCCATGACGTTCCCGGCCTCGACCATGGCCTCTATCTGGGCCTTCTGCTGTTCAGTGAACGACACCCCGACTCGAGACAATGCAGTAATGCCCTGGATCGGGTCGTTGAGCGCCTTCCCAAGCTGCACCGTGCTGCTATTCAGGTCCTGGCCGAGCGCCGTTGACATGTCGAGGATGGTTTCGATCGCCTGCGGGAACACATCCCTGCCGACACTGGTGAACGTCAAGAGGAGAGATTGCGCGCCCGTAATGGCGTCGTCTTCGAACGTCGTCGTTTTCTGCAGGGCCGCGGCCATATCGTTGAGCGCTTGCTGGGTGAGCCCTGCGGCGCCGCCTGTGCTCTTCAGAACCGCGGCAAGCTGCGCCTGGCCCTTCTCAGCGTCCGCCGCAGCGTCGACGGCCAGGCCGAGTATCCCCGTGATGGCACCGCCGACCGCCGTCATCCCGATTCCGATTGCCTGAGAGTGCGCGAGGATCCCGTCCATGGCCCCTTTGACGGAGGCTTGCGCCGATTGCAGCCCCTGCTGGAGCGGGCTATCGTCGCTGCGAATCAGCCATACCGCATCGCCCAACGTAATCACAGCACACCTCTATCCTGGAGCCAGGCCTTGTATCTCATTCGCTTCGAGCCTTTTCCCTTGCTCATGCGTTGCCTCGAATTCTCCTGGCGCTCGAACAACCGCTCACACATCATGGCGAATTGCCTGTCCGTCCAATGGTTCTCGATATGGTCGAACGGGATACCCCATTCGGTCATGAGCATCTCGTATAGGCGGCTCTCTAGGTGCTCGTCTTTTGGTCTGGAGCCGCCTTGAAAGGGCGCGACACGAGCTGCACGATCGCGCTCCACGCCCTGCCTATCTCGACCTCTGTCGCGTTGTCCGACGCCGATTTGTCCCGCGCAAGCTCAGGCATGAACTCGCACAAGAAGTCGAGCATGTCATCGAACGCCGGCAGCATGGCGAGCATCTGTTCCGGAGCGAGCAGCTTCGGATCGATGTTCGTCAGCGGACGGCCGTCCGGCCCCTTTGGCAGCATGGCGATGGTTCGGTTGATGCGCGTGAGCATCTGCCGCGCCACGCGCCTTACGGGTTCACTGAACCGGAACGGCTTGCCGCCAAGGACCACGGTGATGGTGTCGGCTTGCAGGATCTCGGAATCCGTCATGCTTAGGCTCCGTTGAACCCGATCCACTTCCGGCCGGAAGGAATCGAGCTGGTGCCGAATACCTTGCACTCGAACTGGACCTTGCGGAGTTCCTTGATCCCGCCCGGGCTGCCGGTGACCTTCACGCGCACCTTCGGGTAGTACTCATACCCCTTGCCGGTGACCTCGATGATGGCCGCACGGTAGGTGATCGCCGTTCCTTCTTCGACTTCGTTTTCGCTCTTCTGCGCCGTGCTCGACAGCGCATAGACGTTCTCGTCGACGCTGTAGCACGCAAAACCGAACGAATCGGCCCCGTTCTTGAACAGGATCTCGTCTTCGCGGTTCTGAGCAAGCGGCGGGTCGATGTCGATGCCCTCCTCGCGTGGCGTGACCTCAATGCTGTCCTCGTCGAGGTCTGCAATGTCGCCCTGCTCGATCGCCCCGAGAGTGGTGAATGCCGTGAACGACGACCAGGTCGTCAATCCGCCAGCGGCCGGAGTTGGGCTCGGCGGAGCGGTCCCGTCCGCGGCAAACGCGATCTTGCGAATCACACCAGATGCACTCATGTTCCGTTTCCTCCTATGACGACGCGGTGCGTCGCAATTGATAGCGGGTAACCCGTATCGGGCTCTTCAGTGTCCTGCACGGCACTGATAAGCTCGGCCACGTTGATGCGGCCCGAGTACATCTCGGCGCCGCGGCATGCGCGCATCTTCTGCTCGAGCGCCCGATAGACAGCGCGCGCGTCTTTGTGCAGGGCGGTCCCTCCATAGCATTTCGTGACCATCTGGCACTCGATGCCATCGCCGTTTGGATGCGTGCGCTCGTTAATGTGGAATACGATGGCCGCGGCGTCGTTCGTCCATCCCTGCTTCGGGGCCTTCGGTCCCCATATTCGGGCACCGACCAGGTCGTACAAGTCGCTTCCGGATTCGCTCAGATACTCGTACATGACCTGGAACGTGTCGATGACATCACCAGCAACCGCGCCGCCGCCGACCGGGAGAATCCCGACCAGGTTGCCATAGTCATAGACGACACCTGCCCGAACGTTGCTCGGGTCAGCATGGTCAGGCTCGCTGCTGACCTCCTGGAGGTGCCCGAGGCTCGATAGCACTGTTCCCACGATGCGCCTCATGCGGCTTGGATCTCCCCCCCCACAATGGTTGTCGTGTTGGTGATCGCGGCCCCAGTGATGGACTGGAGGTTCTTCACGAGCAGGTCCGTCGTGGTCCCCTTCTCGCGAATGCGCAGCACGTATTGCGCGGGGTTGCTCGTATCGACGAACATGTCCGCCTCGAGCAACTTCTTGAGCAGCGCAAGCTGCGTGCTGTTGGAGTCCACCTCGCTGCGGATGGTCGCTGCTGTCGGTGGAGTCGTGGTGTTCGCGCCGTCCGTCCCGCGCATCGCTGTACCCATCGGCTCGGTATCGCGCAGTGCTTCAAGGCTATCGGTGGAAGGCGCAAACGTCCCGCCAATGTCGGACGGAGTTGCAGCCGCCTTATTGAGCGCGGCCTTGAAGAACCCAAGCACCGTGTTGTCCCCGCTTCCCGTAATAGCGCCCACTCGTGCAATGAGTGCATCGATGAGCAAGTCAAGCCGTCCACCGTCTGTCCAATCGCTGTTGAGCGCTTCCAGCTTCAAGCGGTCAGCAGCAGTAAAGTCCACCGCCGTTGTATCCACGATGAGACTCGTGTTTCCGTACTGCCGCGTAGCGCCGCCTTCCACGACGCTGAACGTCCAGACCAGTTGTTCAAGGTCATCCGTATCGGACGCCGTGTAGACCGCCCTGTAGCGGCCCGTGGACACCAGCGACATGGTGGTGCTGTCGAGCCTCGCGGATAGGTCCGTGCCTCCCTGATCCACGAGGTCGATGGTTGGCGCGGAGTCGGGGGCTTCCATATTGCCGGTCGCATCGTAGAGGAGCAGTTCGATCCGGTGCGTCACGGTTCCTGAATCGGGACGTTCGATCACGGTCGGCACCACGCGCACAACGCGGGTGTTGTTCTGAATCGCCGTCACTTCCGTGCTCGTGGCGAGTCCGCTCTGCATTTGAGAAACCGCCGTGGCGTTCCACGTCGTGCCGCCATCGGACTTCGGCACCTTCGCAAGTTCGCTGGCCAGCGCCGCGTTGTCCGTGCCACGCATGTCAGTATTCGCTGTGCAGGTATCCACGAGCGTAATCTGATTCATCGTGGATGTCGGGGACGCGATGTTGAAGAATTTCTTGAACCCTGCGGCAAGGTATCCAGCCGTCTCCGTCAACGCCGTGCCGAGAATCTGCGCTAGATTTGACTTGACTACTCCTGACGTGAAATCGAGTTGCCCCGCGCCCGTTCCCGCGCTAACCTTGACCCCATCAGTGCCTGTGTCCGCGAGTATCGCCGCCGTGTCCGTCTTGACTTCGCCAATCGTGTTTGCGTCGGTGTAGATGGTCGCCGTCCAAGGAACGCAGCCGCTCGTGTTGTCAACGACGTACAGGTCGATCACATCGGCGTTCATCTCGGTTGCTGTCAGCGCCAGCTTGATCTGGCCATAGGTGGAGTCCTCTTCGGTTACCGTTCCAACATCACCGTAGTCCCCAAAGTCCTTGCTGATTTTCGCCGTGATGGTTCCAGGATTCGTTATGAGCGTTCCATCGCTTTTGTAGAGCGACAGGCTCACGCTAAATGCTGTGTTCTTCTTCGGCATTACACGACTCCCAGCCCAATGCTTCTATGGAATGCGTAGTTCATGTTGCGCGACCATGGCTTGCCAGTAGCCGCTACCAGGTCTTCCGCCACCAAATCATCGCACTCTGCTGTGCCAGTGGCGGTATATCCGACTATTCCAACGCGTGTGTAAGGGATTGAGGTAGGGTCGGTTATGGTCTCGCGCAGCGTCCCGGCTTGATAGCTACGTAGGGTAGTTCCATCCACTTCCAATTTGTATGACTCTGGAATAGAAATAGTAATTGATGGAGGCGTTCCTAGAAGCGTAGTTGTTCCGGTAATTCGTTTATTGGTTCTAAGCGTATCCGTTTCTTGGTACGGAGCACAGAAAAAGAACGTTTGAGCATCGGACTTGAATCGTACGCATGGCCCACAGATCACAGTGCTTGCACCAGACCCGAGTGCGGTAACAGTCACTTGACAATAGTGATCGTCACTTGAAAGATCAGATTCCAGCCGACCAGCAGCCACTGTGCCCGTTCCGCCGACGCGCGCCCGATTGCTCACGATATCCCAGTCACCAGCCACTTCCGCCCACGTATTGTCGCCAGCCAGCGTGTCGCCGTCCGACGCCGTGAATGATTCGTTTAGCGTGGTGGTAGGCTTCTTCGGCTCTTTGTCCTGCAACTCTTTCGGCGCGATCTCTTTCCAATCGACTTGGTATTTTGCCACCTGAGCGCCAAGCCACTTCCGCGGGTGTTCTTCTGCCTGCTTTGACATGAGCGCCTGGGCTTCTCGCGGGGTCATTTTCTCGGACAGTTTTGCGGCAGTCCTGAGCAGCACGTTTTTCTCTGTCCGTGCATTTGCCGCTGCGATATCAGCCACGCGCAGCTTATCCACTGCCACTTTTAGGGCATCTGCGTCGGCCCGAATCTCGGAATAGCTGCGGCGCAAAACGGCCTGAATCTTCGGCCACTTTGGATCGCCAAGCCCAGTAAACTTCCGCGTACGGACAAGAGAATGCCCGCCGATCCACAACTCCAAGTCGCGGTTATACGTCGGCACCAATGGCAGCAAATCCCACAGCGCATCGAGCAGGGTTGCGCCATCCGCGACAGACTCACCTGTCAGCGTCTCCCAGTCGGCGCGCTCCTGCGCGGTCATCACATACGAGTTCAATTTTGTCCCGTCACCGAACGCTGTGTATCCAGCCGCGTCAGCCATCGGTTCATGGAACGCGAAGAACCCATTGCCGCCTATACTCGCGTCTTCACGAATGTCTATAAGCCCAATGCAGCCAGATGGAGCGCGGAAGAACGGCTCTGCCTCGCTCGTGTCCCAAACCCACGGCCCTATGTAGTAGTAATACGCCATCTCCTACCTCGCGCGCCGGTAGTCCCGCGCGCTGCTAATCAACTCTGCCGCCTCGGTCCACAATCACGCTCCATGCATGCGCGAACGCCGGTGCAAGATACGGACGTGCCGCCATGCGTGACGTCCCGAGTTCGACCCATGCGCCATACCCCGTTTGCGTGAACACCTTGACCAGACCTTGCTCGCGCTCCTCGGTGAAGTCGATGGAGTCTCGGAGGTTCCCGGTATCAACCGGCACGATGTCTTTCGCCTCATCGACCATTTCCTCGGCAAAATCGCGAAGCCGATCGGCGTGGAGGCCCTGCATGGTCTTGAGGGCCTCCGCAGTGCGGTCTGTGATGACAACGGCACTGCTCTTTACAAATCGACCCTTGCTATCACGCGCCGCAGGCATGGCGGCCTATTTGAAGACGGCGATGTCAATCTCTTCGGGTGCCGTCCCGCCGAAGTCGATTTGCACACGGCCCGCATCGACCCCACTCGAGACGTTGAACACGTTCGGCGGAAATGGGCCGAAAACATTGCGGGCGAGCGCCGGGAGCGTGAAAGCCGCCGACGCTACGAATCCATACCCAGAAGATGAGCCGCCCTTCTTGATCGTGATGGTCGCGCTGTCGGTGGCATCGTTGTTCACGACCTCGATGTAGGTCTTACCATCGTTCGAGAAGGAATTCCCGTTCGCCTCATCTGCATCGGTGAAGGTCAACGCCGATCCGCCAACGCCTGCCGTCTGCACATCCAAACTGGTGTAACCCATGTCAAGACTCCTCCTACTTGACGGATCGCTCGTCCGTCAGTCGTTCCACATTGCATACGAGCGCGGTCTGTCCGCGCCGTGGTTCGCCGATTACGGCGTAGTACTCTGGAATAGCCAACGCCTCGCCCGTGCGCTGCGTCAGCATGATGCGGTCCTGGCCAGCGATGACCGTGCCCAGCGGGAAACGAATCGTTGCGCTGGTCAGCGTGCTCTGCGGACCATCGTCGGATTCATCGCTGCTCCCAGCGTCAAATCCGCAGGACAGCGCATTGCCGTAGCTGTACTCAGCAGGGTCCTCGGGCTCCGGGCCCGTGGCCTTCTTCGCGCCAGCCCACGTGCCGACCCTGCAACGATCGAAGAACGTCGCCACAGCCGTACTGCGCATGCGCGTGAATTCAGCTGTCGAGATGGCCCTCATAGCTCACGGTCCTCAAGCTCAGTGGACCCATATGGATTGTTCGGATGATCCATGCGCTGCACGGAGATCGAGTACTCATCGAGGTACGGCGCCGCTCTCGTCTCCAAATCCTGCACGCGCTCTTGGGCCATCTGGTTGACCTGGCTGCGTGAGTAGCTGGCACCGTCCGCGGAAAAGTCGTGGTCCCCGGCAGTGTGCTCGAGCACGCGCCGCCATGCCGCCAGTTTGCCGAGCAGGCGCAGCTTCTGAATGTTCTCCGCGCCAGTGATGCCGGCGATATCCGTGACGCCGTACATGAGCAACGCGTCGTTCACGGCCTCGTCGTAATCGCCGGCGTCAACCGTCCATGCCAGAGACGACGCAACCGGCCCAAGCTCACTGTGGAGATAGGCCGCGAACGTCGCCTCGGTGTAGGACGTTGGGATAGCCATTACTTCCGCTTCCTGGAAGTCTTGGGCTCCTGCTCCGGTTCAACGGCAGGCTCCGGTGCAGGCTCCGATTCATGCTCTGGCTCTGGATCGGGCATCTCGCCATCCAGCCCAAGCTCGACGGTCTCGAGAGACTCCGCGTCCTGCTCAAGCGGCTTAGGCTCTGCCTCGGGTTCCGATTCCGGCTCCGGCAGCATCGGCGCGACGGCCATGTCTACCCCGATCGCCGCACCGATCTCCTTGAGCCGCGCGTCAATCCATTCGACGAGGAGTAGCGCGCGCACAGCCGGATCGCGGTGATTAGGTGGCCCGATCACGTTGATGCCAAGACTTTCCCCGAACGCTTCGATAGACGCCACGATGCTCCGCTGCGCATTCATCAGGCGTCGTGCCATCACGGATGGTGTCATGGGCCTACTCCAGTGCGGCCAGGCCGTGAATCGAATTCGCGCTCTGGTCGGTTACGGCAATGAGGAAATCATTGCCAGTCTCGTAATGCACGATGAAGTCCGTTCCCTCTGCGAGCAGAATGGGGGTGTTCGCGCCTGCCGCGGCAGTGACAACGCCGAAGGCCGCAACGACGCCGTCCTCGTAGATGTCAATACCGAGCGCCTCCTCGGTTGCGCCGTCCCATTTCCACATGTAGTCGCAATAGAGGTTGAACGCGCCCTGAGCGGTCGCGCCGGCAGTGGACAGGTCGATAGCGATGGACTGAATCACGTCCTTGCTGGTGTTCTCTACTCCACTGATATCGAGTTCGCACCACGTCCATGTATTCGCGGCCACCGCAGGGAAATCGACCAGCGAAGCGGCAGCAACGGAGTCCGTGATCTCGAGGACCACGTCTCCCGCCGTGAGCGCCGCGGACGAATACACCCATAGCCCGACCGACTCGTCATCGGTCCAGTCCTGGTCTCCGCCAGAGAGCGTGTTATCCGCTCCATTTCCGGCCACCGCCGCAGCGGTGAACGCAAGTTTCAGCGATGCGGTCCCCTTGCGAAACGTCGTGCTCTCTGTCGAATCGGTGACGTTCGTGGTTCCGGTCCACTCGCCCGCTGGCGTCTCGTCGATATACGCGCCGACCGTATTCGTCGTGCCGTTCGTGCTACCGGCGACCGCGAAACCAGCGAGTTTCGGGATCCCGGTGAACTTGTTCACAACGTTCCCCGTCCCGCCATTCGTCGGAGGGAACAGCGTAATCGCGTCAATCTTCCCGGCTGAATTGGCCACAATCGCTTTGCTGGCCGTCACGGCACCAGGCGTCACGTCGGTGTAGTTGAGTTCGGCAACCGTCGCCGTGATGCCGTCGAGCGCGTTCAGTTCGGTAGCGGTCGAGGTCACCTGAACGCCGTTGATTGATAACGCTTCGCACACGACATGCGGGAACTTCGCCTTGCTCGCGGCGATGAGAAGCGGCACCGCCAGGATCGCCAGTGCCGTGAGTACGATGAATCTGCGTTTCATTTCGAGGATCTCCCGTTGTGAGAAGGGCGGGAGCCGTAGCCCCCGCCCATGGGTTCATTCGTTCACGTCACGCGCGGGGCGTTAGCTGATTGGGTTCTCGTAGCCTGTCGGGATGACGTAAGCGCCACCGCCGACGTAATACACGACGGCCGCTACGCGGTTCATCGCGCCGAAGCCCGCATACCGGTAGAAGCTGGTCTTTGTGAGGTTGCCAGCGGGCTGACTGTTTCGCGTGAAGAGACCTTGCAGTTCCGGCGCGGGATACTGGCGCATCCCAAGGACAGGGCCTGCACCGATGGCGTGTGCCACGATATGCGTACTCGGCAATCCCCGAGCCTCCACGATCCAGCACTTGTCCACCTTCCCAAGCACCTCGTCGCCCCATCCGCGCACGGCGGTGGAGTTCGCAACCAGGCGGTCACTGGCGATGCCAGGCGCGATGTCCGGGTCCACGACCGGCACGAACGAGGTCAGAGCTTCAATGGCCGCCGTCAGCGCACTCGGCACGTAACACACGACCGGCCCCGAGTTGCTCGGGTGCTCCATCAGTTCGTCGTAGATGGTCGGGAAAGGATTGGCCACGTCGCTGATGGCTGCGGCCTGCGCGAGGTAGTGCGTGTCGGTCGAAGACGACCCACCCTTGCGCACGTACACGACTGCGTCGCCATTGGCAAGCGGCTGAATCGTCAACGATCCGTACTGCGGATCGGTGTAGGTCCATGTCGTATTGTCGAGCATGGCCGACAGCATGTGACGGATCATCCAATCCTTGTCCTGCTTCAGCGCTTCAACCGTGAGCCGGTTGGCTTCCGCAACGGTCATGAGCGCTTCGGACACAATGTTCTTTCCGAACGCCGTGCCGCCGCCTTGGATCGGATACGCCACGTCGTAATACCCGGACGGGCGTACCGGGACAGGCTCTCCGTTCTCGTCGAGGGGTTGCAACGTGCCGGTACCGGGGAGCGTGAACCGGTCCGTATGTTTCGTCACTGGCAATGCCAGCATAGAGATCATTTCGCTGGCCACGCGGTTGTACTCCGCGGCGCTCTCCTGAATCGCCGCGAAAATCGCCGCTTCACCGACCGTGGTGACCCGTTCGGCCGCAAGGTGCGAGTACTGAACGAATCCGTATGCAAGTGCGTTCGCTGCCATGGTTCAGTACTCCTTACAGGTCGAGGCGAAGCAGTTTGTCTGCCGCGCTCGGGTAGTTGGAATTGGGGACGACGGTCCCGACGATTACGTCAACCGTCGGCGCGGCGTCGTCTGCGAGCAGGCCATCCGTGTCGCTGAGGTACACGTCGTCGTCGTACGTCAGGTCGCCAAGCACGTCGCCGACATCGACAATGCCTTTGCGGAGCACGGTGTAGACGCCGGTGCCGTCCTTGCTGACGGCCATCCCGCACGCGCGGGCCTCGGCGGCCGATGTTCCATTGGCGTTGGTGAGCAGCCCGCTCGATGTGTTGTATCGCACGATCGCGCCGATCGCGATGGCCTCTTCGGCGCGCGCAGTGAATTTCTCAATGCACGTGACGATGGCCACATCTCCCGGCGTTGGCGTGAGGTTTGCACTCATGTTCTAACTCCTGGCCGCTACCAAATCTTCACGGCCTGTTTGCGTTTCTCTTCATCCGTGAGTTTGCCGTTCCCGCCACTTCCTAGCGGCGTGCCCGGCAATCCCTTCGCAGTAGTCAGCTTCTCGCGATTCTTCGCGATCCAGCGGAGCTGCTCGACGGCCGACTTCCCGGTCAGCAGTTCTTTGGTGGGCTCGTCGAGATTCAGGGCCTTGAGTTCAGCCGCAAGGAATTCAGTGAGTACTGCGGCCTGGTCATCGGCCTGCGCTTTCAGAGCGTCACGCTCCTGGGCTACCGTTTGGACCTTCGGCTCCAGCTCGTCGAGCTTCGCCTTGCGGGCATCGGCGAGTTCCTGGAACTTCTTCTGCTCTTCTAGGGCCTTCTCTTCGGCTTCTTTGCGTTCGCGCTCACGGTCGGCCTTGCCCTTCTCGGCGGCCTTGCGTGCCTCGCGTTCCGCATCGAGCGCGGCCTTCAATCCCTTGACGGATTCTTCGCCATGCTTGGCCAGCGCGGCCCGCACGTTCTCGGGCTGTTCCTTCAACCACGTCTCGTAGTTGAAGTCTTCGGGCTTCCCGCCATCGCCGCCACCACCAGAACCGCCGCCGCCGTCTCCATCGAAAAACACCCGATGATTCAACTGTCCGAATCGCATACACTCTCCTTTGGCTGGCATCCCGCCTGCGCCAGCATCCCGCGTGGCGCGCGCCCTTGGTTGTCTAGGCCGCAGTATATGGTCGTAGATGGAAGGCGGACAGGATATGGATCAGTGATTCGGAAAAGATGCAGATGTGATGTGTATCAGGCGGGTTCTTTCAGAATGGCAGTCGCTTTTGTCTGCGCATCTCGAAGTACCTTCAGTGCCTTCCGCGTTCTGAAAATGGCTTCACAGTCTGATGGCTCGTGGCACTCGAATGTCCAAAACTTGTGTTTACAGGATAGACATTCGCGGCGCCTTCGATTGTAGCTCTCGCCGCTAATTTCGCGCACGTGCTTGCCGATAGTGACGTGGTTGTTGTCTTCTCCGCAATTGGGACACCGCATTATGCTGACTCTCCTGATTTGGCGGCCTCGGTCTTGTCGGCACGACGCTCGGCCCGCTCCTGCGCGCGTTCCAGTTGCTCGTCGCTGGTGATATAGGCGAGAGAGCAACGGCAGTTCGGATGCTGCGGCGGCCGGTCCACGCCCCCGCTGAAGGTTTGGTCTATCGGGATGGGCCCTTCGGCCTCGTTGCCCTGGCATTCATCGGACACGCGCGCGTCCTGCGTGGTGACCCACACCTTGAAGCGCGCCCCGCGGGTCTTGGCGTTCTCGAGGCCGGCCTCGGCCGTGGCCTGACGGGCCTCGGTGCGCGCAATGGTCTCGCGGCGATCGCGGAGGAGCTGATCGTGCTTCCTGGCCACCTGCTTGGCGATCTCGTCGTCGGAGAGCCCGGATGCGCGCAGCTTCTGTTCGTAATCCAGGAGCGATTTGGCGCGCTGCGGGTCCAGGTCTTTGACGACGTCCAGGCGGCGCGCGATATCCTTCGGCCCTACGCCGTCAATGAGCCCTTTACCGATAGTCTCACCGATGGTGCGTAGTTGCTGCTTGGTCATATCGACGGCCAGTGTCTGCGCTTGCCGCCGCGCCTGGTCGCGCCACATTTCCTCAGCAGCCTTCAGGGCCTTCGGGTCTATTGGCGCCGTGATGGAGGCGCGAATCTGTTCGTACAGATCCTGCTCGATCATCTTGGCCGTGAGGTCAACCTGATTGACCATGTAGCCGACCCAGTCGAGCATTTCCGGTGGAATAGCAGCGCCCTTCGCTCCGGCTGCCGCAACCGATTCCTTCAGAATGCTCTCTGCCTCGTCCTTGGTGAGGGCCGGATCGCTCATGCGGTAGCACTCCCATTCCCCTTGGCTATGGTCATCCGTTCGAGCGCGCCGCTCTTCACCAGCGCGTCGATCGCGCCCGTGCTGATGGTTTCCAGCGCCTGTTGAACGATAGGCCCGATCTTCTGCGAGGCCGCGGCAACGATGGCCTCTTGCTCGGCCGCTTGCTGTTCGGGCGATTTCAGGTCCGCGGCGCGCGCGTCCAGCGCATCGGCCTGTTCTGCGGTCCAACCGGCGTAGCGCTGCAACGACTGCCCGAGCGGCACGCCCATGTCCACGAAGACCTTTGCCGTGTTCCCGCGATCGTCATCGGTCAGCGGAATCACGTCGCGCGATTTGAAGGTGTGCTCGAAATCGCCCTTCTTGTAGTCGCCAACGCCGGCGAACCCGGAGATCCCAAGGCTCTTGCCAATCGTCAGCGCCATCTGGTGCGCGCGAATGATGGCCGTCTCGGCGTTGCCGCGGGATTCGAGTACGCGCATGATCGCGGGCCCCATCTTGAGCAGGAGGGCTCGTCCGGACACGTCACCCGATTCCATGAGGTCGTAATAGCGGACCTCGGGCAGGTCGCGCGCGATCTCGGCGAGGTCGTCCGTGATCTGGTCTCGGTGCGACTGCCAGTTCAGGTCCGGGATCAGGAAGTCGACGGAGCTGTTTCCGGGACACTGCCAGACCTCCATGTCGCCAATGCTGAGGCGGTCCGTGTCGCTCTTCTTCTCGCCGCTGAGCTTGAACGTCGGCGCCGGCAGCGGCCGGCCGTCCGGGGCCACCGCGTTGGCCTTGGTGGCCAGGTGCGGCTTGTTGAACATGAACATGAGCTCGGCCAGCCGCGTGCCCTTCCGGTTGCACTCGTCGATCTTATCGATCGCAGGCCATATCGCCGGCATCCCGCGCTTGTCGCCGATGTCCCGGAATGGCGCGTGCACCCATGGGACAAAGTCGAGGCCAGGCACCAGCTCGCCCAGGGCCGACTCTGTGCTCGGGTTGCCGAGCCGGTCCAGTTCGGCGTCGAAGCCTCGGGTATGTTCCCAGAGACGGTAGCGCTCCCGGTCCCATACCTCGGTGTGGGTATACGGTTCGTTACGGCCATCGGCGCCGCGGCGCAAGCATTGGACCTCGTATCGCAGCCACGTGATGAAACCGCGCTCGTCCACGTCGAAGTCGCTCACGTTCTTGCCGTCGATGACCTGGAGGTAAACGCGCTCCCGGTCGCGCGTGGCCACCTTGACGAACAGGTCGCCGATCATGGCGTACTTGCGCGCGGCAACCTGCTTCTTCACGCCCCAGTTCGACCACTGCCAGATCTGCTTGATGGGTTCCACAATGGCATCATGCTCCGTGACGATGGGTAGCGCGTCAGGCAACGGCCCTGGCCATAGGGTCATGGCGTAGAACTCCACGACCGCATAGGTGGGATTGCGCAGCGCGGCCATGTTCGGCGTCCAGAGATTCTCGCCGCGGAAGAATTCGAGCAGGTTCGTGTAGAGGCTGTTGTTGATGTAGTAGTCCTCGAGCATCTGGGCAAGCTGGCGCTCGGTCAACTCGTTCGGCTTCCTCACCGCGGTCGTACCAAACATTCGCGCGAGGCCCCTGGTTACGCGGCTAAGCAACATGAGACAAACCCTCCCGTGCTCGCCAACCCTCGGCGAGAATGTGTTCCAAATAGATGACGCCCTGGTTGAAGGCGTCGATCGAGTCCTTGAACGTGATGTGCGGGAACCCTTCCAGGTCGCGCTCGAAGTCGCGCAGCCAGGGGACCTTTTCGTGTGGCGACGGCAGCAACACGGAGCCGCGCTTGCAGTGGAGCGCCGCGCGCTGGGGACGCTCCCGGAGCTTGTCGCCGTACAGGGCCGGGTTGAATGCACGCACCAGGTTGGATATCCAGTCCTGGCGCTGCCGCAAGGCCTGAATGGCCGTGACCCCGCTGTCGCGGTCCTCGATGACGATCGCTGCGAGCTTCTCGTCGTAGTTCCAGCGTGTCGCGTCCTGTACGACAAAATCCGGAACGTTGGTGCCGAGGACGCGATCCTTCCACGCGTCGCGGACGATGACGCGGTAGTCCGGAAGCAGCTCGAAGGCCACGCGCGCCGTGTAGGCGTTGTGGTCATCGGTCTTGCTGGCCGTGTCGTACGAGAGGATGCGGGATACCGCGCGGTTGTAGACGTGGGGCGTGCTCGGGTCGTACCGGTTCGTTCCAGCCCACCAGGACATGTCATACGGTTTCCCGCGCGGATCGACAACCCACAGGCCTTTGCGTAATTGCATACGCAGCGTCTCATCCAATTCTGCCAAGTTGGACTCGTACTGCTCGATGTCGATAAACGGGTTGTCGTCGAGCAGGGCCGGGATGAATGGGAAGCGCGCGCCAGTGGCCACGAACCGTTCATAGACCCATTGATGCCCAACTCCGCCAGGGTTCGAAGCTGAGCGAATCCGGAGCGGGATGTCGCTGCCTTCGTGCCGACGCAGTCGTGACAACAGGTAGGTGTACTGGAACTCCTCGAACTGGGTCAGCTCGTCCCATCCAACGAAATTGTAGGCCGCGCCCTGGTACTGGTACACGTCATTCGTGTGGTCCATGTACCCGAATTCGAGCGTGGCGCCGGACGGAAACGTCCACCGTTTCTTGTTGTCGTTCCATCTGGCACCTGTTCCGTTCAGCCACTGGTGCGCGCGTGGAATGAGCGAGTCTGCCTTCTCTAAGTCACGAAAGCTGCGGCGGAGCAGCAATGCCGAGTAGGTAGGTATTTGAACGAACTGCAGCGCAGCCATCAGCAAGGCGTCGCTATTGTGTGTAGGAATGAACGAATGCCCAACGAGAAACATCCCGTCGGCTGCATCCACTTTGATGCAACGAACCGGAACGCTCGTTACTGGCTCCACACTGACGATGTAGCGATAGCGTGTTGTCCGCCTCAGATTGTCAGTGCGCTGGCGATCGGCCTTTCTTGCGATCCGGAATACGGTATCTGATGGTGTCCACTTCACTCGATACTTGGGGCCAATGTCCCTGCCGTTCAGTTTTGCACGGCCTTCTGATACACGCGCTTTCCAGCCCAGGGAACAGGCAATCTCGCATACTGAATCGGCGAGGACGCGCGTCGTGCTCGTGAACTCGACAGAGCCGCTCTCGCATGCACATCCGTCTGTATCCATTAGACCCTGTAAGAGCGCAAGGCGTTGCTCGCGTGAAGCGCGGAAATACTCATTGGGGACATGCTTGCAACCAAGAAGCCCAATCTTCCTGAGATTGCCATATAGACCGTACGTTCCGTATGAATAGGTCGTGCTGCGCTTCGATACGCCAAATCCTGCGTCACGGATGAAATCGAGAATCTCTGGATCTGCCGTAGTTATCCCACCATTTGCCGTATTACCATCGCCAAGCCACACCCCAAGCACATACGGATCAATTGGAAGCTCGGCATTGGGGCATTCAATCGCTCCACAAACCGGAATGGCATGATGAATCTGACGCTTCCGAACGCAGGCGCTAGCAGCAATCTGTGCAGTTGTTCTGAGAGATCCTGTTGGCGGGCTAATTGCCATCGGAGGCAATCGTCTATTTCTATCCGTTATCGCAGCAACAAATGCTGCCGATCTTAGCCCTGTGGCCCTACTTGGCCTTTTGGCGCGGCGCGCGGCGCGCCACTCTGGATTACGGCGAGTAAGCGCGGCAAGTTCGGCCACACTGAATGTAAGCCAGATATGATCCGCATCGGCGACGATCACGCTGCCATCATCGAATGACAATCGGTAGCACGGACGGCCATGCATCACGGGGGAGCATCCGAGGACCCGCGTTGGCCGTCCATCCATCCCGAACACTGTGTCGCCAGGCTGGACAGATCCCATCGTGGTCCAGCCATCAGGAATCGGAATAGGTGTGTCGATAGACAACGCTTTCCCGCCGCCTACCGCGCCACCGTACAGCGCCTCGCGCTCGTGGAGTAAGAGGAACTGAGCCTGCTTGCGCGTGGGCTCGTGCGGAATGAACGGATTGCTCAACACGGAGGTGCGGAGCAGGTCGGTATTCAGCGTTATGAGGTCGGCGGACATGCCTCTGCCTCGAGTTTGCGGAGCCGGTCCAAATCGGCACGCACCGCCGCAAACGATAGCGCAATCAGGTCGCGGTCGCCCTGGGTCAAGCCCATCGGCCCCTGGCTCGTCGAGATCGTGCTGATGTGGTCCACGTACCTCTTAATCGCGTCTAGGCCCGGTTCCATATGGCCTCCTGTTCTGCCAGGAGGAATATCACGAAAGGGGGTTTATGTCTAGGGGCGGGCATGAAGAGACCCGGTCCGAAGTGGACCGGGTCTCGCTAACCTTTAATGGTTTTCTTCTTCAGATTGGCTCGCTTTGATTCTGTGGTCTCCTAAATCCGCCTGGATCGCTGAAAGCATTCGGGTTTCTATATTCTTCTGGCTAAGCAGCCTTATGGACCTTCCCGAGCTTAGCAACGCTGTATGGCTCCGATACTGGCAATCCTTCGATGCGCCGCCATTCCATGTGAAGGTCAACAAGAAACATCTTGATCATGTACCGCATGGCCATGTTGTGCCGGTGCCCCTTCGTCTTCTCCTTGTGAACCTCGTGGTTCTCCAACCGGTTCTTGTAGTCCCGGTAGATGGCAGAGTACTTGTTGTCCCCTGCCCGAAGGAACGACGACGCGAGAACACCAACCAGCTTCGTTTTCAGGAACGGGTTGAACGTGATGCCGACACGCTTTGCCGGTTCACCTTCCTTGTTCACGTAATCGCGCTCAACTAGATGCTCCTTCTTGCGGCAACGCCCGTTTCCGTCCTGCGCTACGTCAAGCCCTGCGTATGCCCACAGGGAAGACGGATACTGCGCTTTGTGAATGTCGATCTCGCTGATGATGACACCGGCCATGAGCGGGCCAACACCGGGCACGCCATGCAAGAACTCATTCCAGATGGCGAATCCCGAGAGCATTGACTTGATTGTCTTCTCCTGCTGGTTCTCGGCGTATTCGAGATCGAACAGTCCCTTCACTAGACGCAACTCACTGTATGTGTCGATCACCCCATCGCCTTTGAACGTTGCCTCTCTCGGAAACGTCTTCACCCCATCTGTGATTTTCCTGTATGACTTTCTGAGCCGTGCGAGGATTTCCTGGCCGACTTTATCAAGTTCATCCTCAGACTCGCCCGGCGCTTGGCCGAGCTTCACCTTGAAGTTGCCAACAACACGGTTCCCCATCTGGATGCGCAACTTCTGGATGTCGTACATTCCTCTCACTACGATTCGCATTGACTCTTTCATGATGTCCTCATTTTTTGAACGCTACTGGACTGTGGTTTTCTAAACGGACCCGACTCGCTGCCTTATTGTGGTTTTCTTCGGTCATTTGGTTCGATCCAACGACATGGTTTTCTTCGCACGTATGGCTCGCTTCACCATATTGGTTTTCTGGTCCTCGGTGACTCGCTAGAGTTGTGTGGTTTTCTAAGGAACTATGGCTCGCTTAATACAAATGGTTTTCTAAGAAGGGGTGGCTCGCTGCGCATCAATAGATTTCTAGCCTCGGCTGGCTCGCTAGGTAATCTTGGTTTTCTAAGGCTTGCTGGCTCGCTTGCCATTATTGGTTTTCTTCGCCATCCTGACTCGCTACGTACCGGTGGATTCATTTTCGGTACTGGCATTCTAGGTGCTATTTCCTGTTTGGCGTCCTCCCAGTTCTCTTTCCAAACACCACATCCGCCCTGGCTTTCGCGGCAGCCAGGGATTCGGCGTCATCCTGTGGGCGCCCGTGCGCCTTCAGCCAGGCCAGCACATCGGCGGGATCGAAGAGCGTCTTCTTGGACCCGGGAAACACGATGCATGGCAGCCCCATCTTGCGCCCGAGGTCCAGGAGGTCAGTGCTCACGGACAGCGCCGCGGCCATGCCCTCTCGGTCAAGAAGCACTCTAGTGATGGGTGCCATTTCATACCTGTCGCTCATTTCAGAAACCCTTTCGTTGCCAGCCGTTCAAGCGCCTTGAGTCCGCGCCGTATCGACCCGCGCGCGTGACCAGTGCAGAGCATGTCAAGCGCCTCCGTGCGAAGCTGCCAGCATTCCACATCGCAATACCCCGAATACTGCGTCTCGGTATCTACAAGCCGCTTACCGCATGACCTACACCGGTTTGGCCGCTGCTGATTGCCCACGGGAAATCTCCGTGATGACCTCGTTGTACTTCTTCAAGACCTCACAGAGTTCCTGTGCGTTCTTAGTCTCCGTCTGGATGGGCTGGCCGTCCTTCCCTGTATGCTCGTATTTGGCCGGCGCGTTCAGGCCCAGGATCTCGCAACGCTTGTTGATGCACCACTGGACCTTTTCCAGGTAGCGCGGGTCGGCGAGGCGCCCCTCTACCACGCGCTTGGTTGATGCGCCCTCTTCGTCCGAGGTCTCCTCGTGGCGCTCCTTGTCCAGCCTGCTACGCTCCCATTCCGCCCATGCCTCCCGCTCGATCATGTTGAGCTTGGCCAGCTCCTCGGCCTTCAGCTTGTCAACGTTACGCACCATGACTTGCCGCCACCTGTCAAGAATTGTCTCGATGTCGCGACAGATGGTTTGGTGGCTCACGGAATACGTGCGCATCCCTCCAAGCCGTTGGGCTATAGTACGTTGCGAATCGCCACGAACATACCAATCCTGAATCAGGACGAGGTCCGCCTCGCGCTCTGCTGTGGTTCGCTTCGGGCCGGTTCTTGATCCAGCCATGGCAATACTCCTTTGGCAAAACCCGTCGCGCCGCTGTGTCGGCGTTCCGGTAGGCCTCCCGGGGAGTGACCGCTCTCCGGGAGGCCGCTTGTTCAACTCATGCCGCGCTGCTTCGCGACTTCAGATAGGTCTCCGCCAGTCGCTCTATGTGTTGACCGTCCGATTGGAGCATGGAAATCAGGTTCGCGTTCGGGTCACGAATCCCGAGCGCCTGGGCGCGTTTGATTCCGAGCACGTCCGCCACGTGAGGCTCGCATCGGATCTCCCACGCGCCGCGCTTCCATTTTACGCTGCCAAACGACTTCACAGAACGCCTCCATGGTCGCGGCCACGAGCACCTGCTTCCCGTTCAGGATTTGCGGAACGCGTGACAGTTGAAGCCTCGTCGTCGCCAATACCAGAACCTTCACACTCTCACATTGGGCGTACCGATGAAGTTGCCGAGTCACCGAAGAGAGGGATCCGGCGATTTTGCATTCCAGGGCCACGTTGCCCACCATGAAGTCAACGACATCGCGCCTGTTCAGATGGAATTCGCGCTCGAATGCAATGCCGGATTTACGGAGCACTTCTGCGATCCCATCCTGGAACCGCTCTTCGCTCGACTCGTCGAACCGATGGCTCTCGATGCAGTTGCAGATCTGTTCCTCGATACTCATGCTGCCCCCTTCGCCATCATGCGGGACGTCCGCCAGGCTTCGAGCGCCTTCACCACAACCTTGCGCTTCGAGTACTGACCCTGCTCGATATGCCGGATGATCGCGTCGCAGCACGCCAGTACGGCCTCGTCGCGCTTGGGAAACGACTCGCCAGTAAGCGAAGGCAAATCGCCGAATGCTCCGTCGCCTACGCCGGTATTGCCATATTCCACGCTCTTTCCAACACGCCAATCCCCGGGCGAGGCCTCGATCACCAGGATCTCCACCTTCGCGCCTGACCCCCGCGGCATCGGCACCTCCACCCGCTCATACCCATCACAAAACGTACCGTTCACGTTCACCCGCGGGTCCCCTTCCCACGGCGTACCCTCGAGCCCAGTCCGCCCATCAGCGCAATGCGTGCACAACGTCCTCGTCTTATCGGCCCATGCACACGCATCGCCGTACTCATCCAAGCAAGCATTCCCCTCAGTGCACCCACACACGCGGCACATGCCGGGCTTCGCGCCAGCCGCGTCCTTGCTGCCCTTGGCCCCCTTCGCCCCCTTCGTGCCCTTGCTTGCCTTGGCCTTTGCGTCCTTTGCGTCCTTTGCGTCCTTTTTGTCCTTGCCGTCCTTGCCGTGCTTCCCGCCGGATTCCAGCTTCCCCCACCCCTTCGGCTCCGGCATCTCCGCGGCCACCTCCGCGCGCAACTCATCGAGCGGCCACTCAAACAAGTCGCACACCCCGGTTACATCGGTCATCCTGACATCGTCCCTGTAGGCCGCCTCACGCACGCACTCGCGCAGCCTGCGCTTGATTACCCCCAACGCCATGAAGCCCAAGCGGAGGGCCACTTCATCGCTGCTGGAACTCTTGCTCACCCGTTCCAACTCTTCCCAGGCCGAATCTTTTGGGTAACGATCATCGTCGTGCAGCGTCGGCGTGGGCGACCCAAAGACAGCGGCAAGGGCACATAACCATCCGCCGGACAGCTCCGGAATATCCTTGTGCGTTTCCTCGTTTGGGATCTTATCCAGCAACTTCTCAATCAGCGCCAGGTCACGCCGCTTCTGCAGCGCCTTCCGCTTATCCTTCAAACTCTTCTCTTTCTTCCCCCCGTCCGTGCCCCACAGCTTCTTGCCCCAATACATCGTCCCGTTCGCCGTTACGCACGGCACCGCGCCAGGCTCAGACTTCTTGCACCCACTAACGGCATACTTGCCTGTCGCCTGCTCAGCTAATTGCTCGGGCATGCCATCGTAGTGGGATTTGACAAGCAGCGGCTGCACTCCCGTCTTCGCCTGGACCTCCTCAAGACGCCGCTCCAGGAACTTCCGATGCTTCACTTCCCAGCACGCCGCGTCCAGGCACCGCGCCCCAGGCTTCACTGGCTTCCCATCACCTTGCGTGTCGAAGTCTTCAACGTCGAACAGCAACGGCTCCGTATCGCTCCGCTTCGGACAATTCGCGCACGCGCCGATCGCCGGACACAACGTCTCGTCATCCAACGGCCAGGGCGCAAGGTCCAAGGCCTGGAGATAATCCGCCGTCGCGCTCCGCAGGTCGCTGGCGCTCATGTCAAACCACTGGGAGTATTTCTTCTTTGCCTGGCCGCGCAGCTCGTCCTGCACTGTCTCAGGGAACCGAGCGATGATCTCGAAGTGCTCCGCGGTCCAGTGTGTGGCTTCCCCCTGCATCGCCTCCATTTGCCACTCCGGGGTCAGCTTCACCAACTGACGCCGCCGCGCGCACCACTTCGCGCTCCGCCCCAGCCGGTCCCCGATCTGTTCGAGCGTCCAACCATGCGCGTGCAGCTTCTCGATGCCCTGGGCTTCCTCCAACGGGTGCAGGTCCTCCCGCTGCAGGTTCTCGGTCACCGTGATGGTCCAGGCCTCCTCGTCGCTCATCTCGCGCACGATGACCGGGACCTCCTTCAGTCCCGCCAGAACCGCGGCCCGATACCGCCGCTCGCCTGCGCGCAGGTCGATCTTCCCGCTCTGCTCCGGATGCGGCCGCCCAAGCAGTGGCTCCAGCACACCCAACGCCTTGATGGAGGTAGCCAGCTCCACCAGGCTTGGGTTTTCCCCGTCCGGGCCCGCAAAGATGCGCGGATTGTCCGGACTCGGAATGATCTGCTTCACCGGCACCATCGTGATTTGAATTGTCGTCGTCATTGAAAGATCCTCTATGGTTCTACTGTTGGTTCGCCCACGCTCAAGGTAATAGGGAATGTCATGCGATGCGTGCTGCCATCGCTACCAATGGCATTCACCTGAATCGGAAGAAAGACCGAGTAGGTGTATTTGACGCCCGGCGCCGGCGCAGGTTCGGGCTCTGGCGTCGGCTCCGGTTCCGGTGTGGGTTCAGGCTCAGGTTCGGGCTCCGGCGTAGGACTAGGCTCTACCGGCGGAGCCCCAAACTTCACGGCCCATACGTCGTCAATGAGCAGTCCGGTGGAACTTCCAGCACCGAAGTACAGATCATCAACGACACTGAATGCGTCATTCCCTGCGTCTATCCCGTACAGTGGAATTCGGACAAGCGTCCAACCCGGCAGCACGGTCTGTGTGTACCCGCTCGATCGGCCTTTCCAGCTTCCAAGCTGAAAGGTCGCCTGCCCTTCGGCTGGCAGATTCGTCCATATCCAAAGTTCATCCGCCCAAGAAATATCTGTGCGGGCCCATCGCACCTTCGGAGTCACCCACTGCGTTGGAAGTCCGCGCGCGCACTGTGCGCCGCTATGGGCCCTTGGATCGAGGGCCCAATACTCCCCAGTCACCTGGGGCTGCTCTGCGTCGAACAGACTTTGCTTACGCAACACCGTGTAAGAGTCCGTGTCCGCAGGCTGCCAGATGCTCATCTCCAACGTCGCTGGCGGCTCATCCTGGGCGAGTACGCCATCGAGCGCAGGCGCGGCCAGAAGCGTAGCCAAAGCTACAATAACGGCGATGATACCGGTGATGACGATTGCGGGGTTCTTTCTCATGATCTGTCTCCTTCATCCTTGTAGGTCGCCGACTTTTGGTAGAGCTTTGTGATGTAGTTTGGGCTCGCCCTATTCAGGAAGTTGTCCACCGCGGTTAATACCGCCAGCTTCTTCAATGCAAATTCATCGCTCGACGTTTCTGACGTGCACATCCGCCACCGAATGACGGCCGCTACCACCCGATTCGCCTTCGCTGAATTCTCGCGGTAGTCCGCAAACGCCTTCTGCTCGGCCGAAAGCGCGCGTTGCAACCTGGCGATCTCCGCGTTGAACATCGCCGCGTCATCATTCGATATTCGGACCACGGCGGTCATTTCACCCCGGGTAGCAGCGGGAGCATTTTCCCATTCGAGTAGCTGGCCTCGATCGCGGACCGCACGTGGTCGCGGACCTGGCTGCCATCGGCCAGAACGATATGGGCAAGGAACTCATCTTCGAACTCCGTGATGCCAGATTCGACGGCCTCCAACTTCGCCTTGATGACCAGCGCCAGTGCACGGTATCGCTGCCTGCACGCTTGTTCCCACGCCGCCAGGGCCTGGCTCGCACTCCGTGGGCGACCGCGCGCCTCCGTATGCGTGAACTCGCGGTCATCACGGTCGGGCATGGTCAGTTGAAAACGCACGCGGCGCTCACACATCTCGAACTGCACCATCGCAGTCTCACCCTTCCAGCCATGGAGAAACCCATCGGCGCCATAGCGCTGGAGCGTCGATTGAATCTCCGCGATGGACCGCTCCACGCTCACGCTCGTGTCTACGCCGTACTTGCCCATACTGGTCATCCCCACACATGTTCGGTTGCGAAAACAGAACTGTCGGCTGGCATCCAGTCGCGCATCCAACGGATGATCTCCAGAGCATCAGATTGACGCGAGAACCGAATAGCTTGAGTGGAGTCCGTGGTCCATTGATGGTTCAATCCGCCCTGCCACCATTCGGCGCGATCATCAGCATTCTTTTGTTCAATCAGCCAGCCATTTTCTTGCGCAGGCTCGGCCAATCTGGTGCGAAGGTGCCGAAGCATGCGGACCGCCATTTCGCACGCCGATTCATCCTGGGTGGGTCCGCCAAACTCTTCGAGCAGGACTTTTGCGAGTGGGCCGATCTGCGTGTCACGCAGTCGCTCGACCTCCGCGCTGGACTCGGCGAGTTCAGCTCGAAGTCGGGAGATTTCCCGCATACGCTCCTCGGCTGCCGTGCTCGATTGAGTTCCATGAACGAGCTTGTCGAGTCGCTCGGCCTCCGCGCGCAGATCCTCGATGTCCTCAACAGCGCCACGCTTCGGGCCAGTTACCTCACCGACTGCGGCTGCATGCATCTGAACGATGGTCTTACAGGTACCTTCGTAGTTGTCTTGCGCTTCCGCCTTTTCCCGTTCGAGCGTTGAGATCTGCGTCTTCAGTTTCGAGATTTGCCCAAGCGCCTGGCCCATGACGGCCTGGGCCGATGGCTGACACATTCGCTCTGTTCTTTTCATAAATCCTCCGCAATCAACCTTGTAAGTGCCGGGCGCTCCATGTGCGCGGAGACCCCGGCCCGCTACGGTTTCGGCGGTGTCCACCTTGGTAAGTGACGCGCACTTTCACCGGACCCGCCTGTGGTATATCTACGCAGCGCCCCTCTTGCGCCCGCGACGCGCCGCCGGTGCCTCGGCCTCCACCACCTCAGCCTCTGGCGTCTCGGCCTCCGCCATCGAATCGCAATCATCTCCGGGCGTAGCATCGGCGGCTGGCGCGCCGTCGTTTTTCCACCAGTCCGGCAACTTGCGCGGCGTGCCGTCCTCATTGAACTCTGCTGTGCCGAGGTCTTGCGTCTCACCCTCAGCTTCCTCGCCCTGAGTCTCGTCGCCTTCAGGGGCCTCGCCCTCGGTCAGAGCCTCACCAAGGTCCATCTGGCCACCAGCTTCGCCAGCTACTTTTGGCGCGACCGTGTTCGGGATGACGGTCTGTAATCCGTGGATGGACACGCCCGAGCCCATCTCAGCCAGCGAGATGATGTTGTCCGGCGTGTTGAGCGCCGAGACAGTGACCGTGACGCCCTTGCCAGGCTGGAACGTCACCTTGTCGATACTGCCGCGCACCGTCAGCACGTCGCCGGCGTCGCAGTAGTAGGTTGCCGCGAAGTTCGCGCACCGTTCCGCGGCCTCGAGAATCGTCTCGTGCAGGTACAGGCGCTGCTCGTCGTTAATCAGCGCCAGGGCCTTTTCGTCGATGCACTCAATCTGCCCGATGATGTTGCCACAGGCGGTAAGGAGGATTTGTTCGATAGCTTCCTTCAGTCGGTCTCGCGTCGTCGTCATGTGATGCTCCTCGTTGGTTTCCCATTCCGAATAACCCGCAGCTCCACCTGTGGATACCGCTTTCGGAACAGCTTCTCCTTCAGTTTCCAGACGGGCGTATCGACGCCCTTCACGTCCTCCACCACAACGCGCCCGGATGCCTCCGCGTACTGAAAGTCGGCGCGGTACTCGATGGCGCGGTAGCGCGCGCCCGTGGCGTCCCTAAACGATTCCTGAAGCACGAAGCGCGGTTGTAGTCGGATGTCGTGTACGAGGCCCTCGCGCTCCATAAGGCGCAGTTCCGCGTAACGCTTCGCCTCGGCCTGGCTGTCGAAGCGGTGGCCGTCGAGTTCGGCGTGCTTCGCGTGGTACTTGTGCGCGCGCTTCGGCTTGGCCGTGGCCATGTGACGGTACTCGTCGGCTGTGATGACGGCGTGGTTCACCAGATTTCCTCCGCCAGGACCACCTCGACAAACACGCCCGTTGGGCTCATCAGCCGAATCTGCGCGTGTTGACCTTGCTTACAGGCCTTGCGAATCGCCTTGTAGAGCTTGTCCACCTGGTTGCGCTTGTGCTCGGCGTAGAGCGCCGGAGTCATGCAGAATTCGCCGCGCTCATTGACCATACCGGGCTTCAGTAGCGGCCGAGGCTTCGGCGGAGACTCGGTGAGTACAAACCCGTCCTCGCGATGTTTGCGCTCGGTCGGCGGTGCCGAAACGCCACACTTGCGACAGACGTCCTGACCACGCTGAAACGCGGTCACCCCTTTCGTTTCGCCACACACCGAGCAGCGCCGCGGCTGTTTGCCGCGCACACAGGTGCTCACACGGGCGCTCTTCTTCGACGGCTTCACGCGCACAATCGGCGCTGGGAGAGCTCGCGGAACAACCTCAAAACCGGTGTCCGTTGGCTTGGCGAGCAGGGATAGGATGTTTGGCGCTCCGGATTCAAAGGCCTCAAGCAACTGAATCACTTCACGTGCGGCCTCGGCCTTCTTGCGCAAAGAGTCTTCCAGGGCTCTCAGATGCCGGATCGTTTCACTGTTCGTCATTGCGCCACCTCCGCTTGTTCCGTAAGCCACGCCGCGGTCTGTTTGTTGAGCCACGCGCTCGGGTTCTTCACTGCGCCGTTAAAGCCCTTTGTCTCACGCAGCCGCGGGTCATCACGGTTGTCGAGCTCCTGGAGTAGTTCCCAGCACCGGTCCTCGCCTCCTGGAACCTTGGCCATTTCCTTCAAGCGCCGCTCCCAGAATGAGCGCCTCGAACGGCGAGCGTCAGGCTGCTCGTGAGCAACGAATCTTTCGATGAGCGATTCTGGTTGCGGTGGAAGGATGTCCGCGATGGCTGTCGGTTTTGCGTTCTCCCGGCTGGATGTACCTCCGCCGAGTGCCGATCCGCCGGGCGCGTTGGTTTCCCCCGATCCCCCTTCCGATCGGCGCTTCGGCTGAGATAGATCTTTCTTTTCTTTAGTCTTTAAGTCTTTAGTCTTTAGGAGCATGCCTTTCGCATCCGTTTCGCATTGCGGATCGCATGCTGGCGCGCATGCCGTTCGCATGCCGTTCGCATATGCCTTCGCACTGCGTTCGTATTGCGTTCGCATTGCGTTCGCATCGGTTTCGCCGCCCGATTTCCACCTGGAATTGGCCGACTCGCGCGCCATCTGAGAGCGCCGCGCCTGTGCCTGGACCTCCTTCCGAAGGCCGTTGCTCACGTAGCACCCGTCCTCTTCGCGGAGTAGAGGATTGGCCGGATTCTGAATCTCGCGCATCGCGGCGTTGAGCTTGCGGCCAGATAGCCCCGTGGCGCGCGTCAAGACGGAGTTGTCGATAGGGATGCTGCACTGGTCGTTCCCGTCGCGCCACATGTAGCAGAGGATCATGTGATAGGCCCGGTAGGCCTCCGCGCTCAGGCTGAAGGTTGCCGCGATCCACTTGTCGGGATAGAACACAAACCCACATCGACGACTACTGTCACTCACGCGATCAGCTCCATCTGTTTCGGTTCCGCCACGATGCGGTAGAACCACTTCTTCCCCCGCTGGTCGACTTCGATGCGCTCATCGCGCCCGGAGGCCTCCAGTTGCGCGCGGACCTCGCTCACGCGCGTACTGACCGCCGTCGTGCGCGTCTCGGTCATGAGCACCCAGGCGTCACACCACTGGCCACGCCTGGCGCTCAGGTCGCGGTAGATGCGGCCGGCCGCGGTGTCGCGGTCGAGGTTGCCGTAATGCATCAGGCGCTCTCCTTCTGGTCTCTATAGATGCGCCGCACGGCGCGGATCACGGCCTCACACAGCTCGCGGCTCATGTGGCCGATATGGCATTCTGCCGGCGGGATTCCCATCGTCGTGGACAGCCAGGCGTAAGCGGAGGCCCGGCACATGCGCTTGTCCTGGCCCTTCTTCCATAGCCGGTCGAAGTGTGCGTGTGCGGCGATCCGCGCGGCCCTCGTGCGCTTGTCGGATAGATGGAACCTGCCGTCAAACTCCGAGAAGGCGCCCATCCACTCACACTGGGCCGCGTCGCCGTATGGGCACACGTAGTACGGACCGAAGCGGCCATCGCGCTGGACCATGCGCAGGTTGTGCACGGGGCAGGTTCCTACTTTGGCCTGGTGTTTCACTGGGTTCTTTCCATCCTGGCCGCCAGCTCCATCGCCGCGTCCGCCGCCATTTGCAGACCCTGCGCGAGACGCCGCGCGTATTCAGCGTTCGGGATGCGCTCGTTTGGTGTGGGCTCCGGGACAGACGCGCCAGGGCCGCAGCCTGAGCGCGGTACGGACGGCTCAGAATGGGAGATCGTCATCACACACCCCCTCTTCCTCGACGGGCTTTTGCTTCGCCGACTCCGTGCGCGTCGCCGGCGCTTGGGTCTGCCCGCCGTCTTTGTCGGCCCAGTCCAGCGGCTGCACGCGGATCGCGTTGATCTTCGTGCGGCTCTTCTTTGCGCCGTCCTTGCCCTCGTATTCGTCTGTCGCAAGCGAGCCCTCGACGAGCACCGGGCGGCCCTTCTTGAGTTCCTGCCCCAACCATTCCGCCATCTTCTGCCACGCCTCGACGTTGCCGAAGTAGACCTGCTCCTTCGTCTCCCCATCCTTGGTCTTGAACTTCCGCGAGACCGCGACAGAGAACGTGCAGACAGCCGCACCGCTGGGCGTGTAGCGCAGGTCCGGGTCGCGCGTGAGACGGCCCGCAAGGGTGACGTGGTTGATCTCGGGCATGCGTAGGTTGCTCATGGTTACGCGGCCTCCTCAGTGGTCGCCGATGCGATCGCTCCGTTTTCGACCCACACGATGCGCGCAGGCGCGAAGGCCGCGGCCAGACTCTCAATCTCTGGCTCCTTGGCGAGATTCCAGGCGCCGGCGAGAATCACGGTGCCCTCGCACCGTTGTAGGCGCAGCCGCACCTGCTCCTTGTTCCGGCCGTCGAGATGGTCGAGGTTGTCTAACAGCACCGGACCTTCGCCGGAGAAGCCAAGGCACAGCGCGAACTGGGCAATCCACTTCTCGCCCTGGCTACCCCGGGCGAGCGGCCGCAGGCGTCTGGAGTGGCGGAGGGTTGAATCGTGCACGTGGCCACCAAACATGACCGCCCAGGCTTTGCCCTCAGGCTGCAGGTCGAGCTGGTACCCGAACGGTGCGAGCTCATGGTTTACGCGCGCCAGAAGCTCGTCCTTCTTGTCGCACGCCGCAAGTTCGTTGAGCACCTGGCCGTCCTTCAGTGCCTTCACGCCCCAGTTGAAGTGCTCAAGTTCCGCCTCCATCTCCTTCAAGCGCTTGGATAGCCCGATGTGGTTCGCGTGTCGGCTTAACTGTTCGAGGATGGTCTCCCCCTTGGCGACTTCGACCTGTACGGCGTCCAGTTCTTCCTGGACCACGCGCTCGGCCCGCTCGGCAGGACGTTCGCGTTGCAGCCCGGCAACCGCGGCCGCGGCCTTCGCGCGCGCGCTTTCCGCTTCGCCGAAGGTGGATCGTACTGCGTTCAGTTTTGCCACGAGCTCCTTGGAGGTCCGTGTCGCACTCGCGAGCTTCTGTTCCACCTCCGCCTTTTCCGCGGTGAGCGCGCTCAGTTCGGCGACGGCTTCCCCCGTCAACTCTTTGAGCTTCTTCTCGCTGAGTTCAGACTTGCACTTGTCGCAACGGCCATCCTTGAACCGGTTGGCGCGACTCTCGAGCTCGACATGCCTGGACCGGAGCTGCGATTCCCGGTTCGCCAGGCCGCGCGCTTCCACTTCGGCGTCCTGCTTGGCCTGCTCGATGCGCGTGAGTTCGTCCCGGGCCTTAGCCAGCTTCTTTTCTGCAATATCCAAGTCCTTCATGGCCTTAGTCACGTCGCGCTTGATGGTCTCCTTACTGCGGGCCCCACGAGCCGCGCCCAGCTCGATGTGGAGTTGATCGCGGCGTTTGTGCGCTACGTCGACCTTCCCCCTGATTGTGTCGAGGCTATCCAGGTCGATACGGTTGCCCGATTCGTCGACCGGCGACACGGTAAAGCCGAGCGCCTCCACTTCGTAGGCCATCTCTTTCAGTTGCCGGTTCTTCTCAGTCCGGTCCTCGTAGATGCCCTTGCCGATCCCGCGCCACTCGTCAACGCCGAATGCGGGCTTGATGTGCGTCCTCGCCTTGAGCCAGCGTTGCAGCCACTCGGCGTGCTCCTCGGCCTTCTCGAGCACGTCGGCCACGGGTATTTCCTCGGCCAGGTAGGCACCGATGACCGTGGAGAAGTCCGCGCCGGCCAGAAACTGGCCCATGGCCGCCTGCATCTCGGCTTGGGATGTGGGGATGCCCAAGGCGTACCAGAGACCCTCGCGCGTTTCGGC
>JADLCA010000696.1 GCA_020847495.1 Candidatus Hydrogenedentota bacterium
ACGACGTGAAGGCATGGCACGACCTCGCCGAGCAACTGCTTTCATTGAATGAAACTGCCGAGGCCGAGCAGGCGGCACGACGCGCGCTCCAGATCGAGCCGCTTCACCTGTCGGCGGCCACAACGTTGTGCAACATCCTGTTGAATCGAGGCGATGTGGACGAAGCCCGCGGATTGCTCGAAGATCTCGAAGCCGCGGGGATTGCGCCGCCACATGTCGTGACGGCCTTGGGCGCGATCGCCTGCCGCCAAGGCAGGATTCAAGAGGCTTGCGAGAGGCTTGAAGCGGTCCTCACTGCGGCTCCCAACACGATCATGGCGCGTTTGTGCTATGCGCGCGCGCTGGACCTGTCAGGCCGGGCCGCGGATGCGAGGTGGCAACTCGAGATGGCGAAGTTGGTGTGCCCGTCGTTCGTTGAAATCGACAACAGGTTGAAGGCGCAGGATGGACGCAGCCGTGGCGAACAGGCAATCCGTGAGGAAGAGTTTCAGCAGGCGTTGGCGATGCTCGTCGCGGCCCTACGCGACGATCCCGAGGACCCGCTCATTCATCTGGATGTGGGCGTCTGCCTTGAAAAACTCGAACAGCAGGACGCCGCTCAACGCTCCTTCGCGCGGGCAGCCCGCCTCGCCGCAAGCCTGGAAGGCCGCCGCGAGATGCTCACGTAGAAAGACTACCAGCGGACTATCGCGGAGGCCCAGGTCAGGCCAGCGCCGAACGACGCGAGCAGCACGTAATCGCCATCGGTGATGCGGCCTGCCCGCACGGCCTGGTCCATGGCGAGCGGGATTGATGCGGCGGTACAGTTGGCAACTTTGTCGATGTTGACGAAAATCCGCCCGGAAGGCAGGCCCAGGCGTTCACCCACGGCTTCAATAATGCGGATATTCGCCTGGTGCGGGATCAAGAGCGCCACATCGTCCGTTGAAATCCCCGCCGCTTCGCACGCGACCCTTGCGCAGGCCACGAACTCGGTCACGGCGCGTTTGAACAGTTCCTTGCCCTTCATGTGGATCGTGTTGAGGTCGGTATCGACATTGTCGCGGGTGACGGGGATCTTCGAGCCGCCCGCGGGCAGCCACAGGACTTCGCGGCCCGAGCCGTCCGCCCAGAGGTGGGTCGTGAGCACGCCTCGCTCACCCTCCTCAGCCCGCAGCACGACCGCGCCCGCGCCGTCTCCAAAGAGCACGGCGGTGTCGCGCTTGTCGTAATCCACCCGGTTCGTACAGACCTCCGTGCCAATGAGGAGGATGGTCTTGTAGACCCCGCTGCGGATGAAGGCGGTGGCGGTGGCAAGCCCGTACATGAATCCGGAACACGCCGCATTGACGTCAAAGGCGGGGGTGCCGGTAATGCCGAGCAATTCCTGGATCACGCAGGCGGTCGCGGGAAACTGGTAGTCCCCCGTGGTCGTGCAGCACAGGATGAGGTCCACGTCCGCCGCGGTGATTCCGGCGTCTTCCAATGCCCGCTGCGCGGCGGGCGCGCCGAGTTCGGAAGCGGCCTCACCGGGCGCAGCAACATGCCGTTGCCGGATGCCCGTGCGCTGCTGGATCCACGCATCGGTGGTATCGCACATCGTTTCGAGTTCGGCGTTTGTGCGGATGTGTTTGGGGAGGTGGTGCCCCGTCCCCACAATGCGCGCTCGGATCATGAATCATCTCCATTGCCGTGCCCGTTTGACTCAGGTGCAGGCGCGGCCCCACTGGCGTTGCTGAGTAAATGGGTGGCGCCGGCTCCCCCTGGCGGACCGCCCATTCGCGAGACAAAGGTATCCCCGGCCATGCAATGCATCTGGTGAGAATGGGCCCTGCCCGCGGCGCAAAGCTTACCAGAAAGCCCCCGATCGTTCCAGAGCCCGGGTACGTGAGCCCGCAAGAGACGTGCGGCAGACACCTGATGGCCCGTATTTCAGCGCAGTTTCTTTCCCGTGGAACTCAACGACAATTCCGCGTGCAGCACGCCCTTTTCCTTGCGCATGGCATCGGCCAGCTTGCGGACCATGGAAGCCCGGCCGCGCACCATTATCATCTCGGCGCAGAGATGGTGATCCAGGTGGAGGTGGGTGGTCGCGAGGATGGCGTGATGGTGGTCGTGTTGCAGGTCGGTCAGCCGGTCGCTCAGCCCGCGCTGATGGTGATCGTAGAGAAGCGTGATGGTGCCGAGGGCCTCTTCGTTGCGTTCCCACTCTTCTTTCACGATGCGGTTGCGGATGAGGTCGCGGATGTACTCCGAACGGTTCGTGTAGCCGCTCTCCCGGATCATGACTTCGAGGCGATCCAGAAGCGGCTGTTCGATCGAAATGCTCAATCGCTCGAGGTCCGCCATTTCAGCGTTCTCCTATCGGTAGGTTGCCGTATCCTGTGCGCCAAGGAGGGCCCGTGTCGGGAAGTGCAGTATGCATGCCGCTATGGCCACCCCCCAAAGCAGCAGAGAGAACGTGGTGTCCCCCGTGAGCAGGGCGACCACGAACCCCATGACTCCTGCCGATTCGGCCAGAGCCATCCCCACGAGCATGTTGCGGAACCGTGCGGGGAATCCCTCCGGGCCCCGCGGTGCTCTTCCATCGAGAACGCGGCGTTGGAGGAATGACCCCGAGGCCGTCGTGACACCGGATACCAGCAAAACCGTCTTGACCAGGAACGCGCTTTGTCCCTCCAGCTCGCCAAGGCCGTGCTCCGGGATGAGGTGCTTGACAACCAGTACCGTGCCAAAAACGGCGTACCCGACAGTAACGAGCAGCAGGCAGATCGCGATGAGCCTGGCCTGCGCGAGTTGGGGAGCTGGTTTACTCGTAGGCATCACTCAGCACTCCTTCTACGTTCCGGGGCCGCGCCCGGTTTCATCCTGTCCCAGGTTTCGCAATTTGCGCCACAGCGTATTGCGCCCGATACCGAGCACGCGCGCCGCCTCGGCCTGGTTGCCTTTGCACGCGCGCAGCACGGCCCGAATGTGCCTGGCCTCGACGTCGCGCAGCGTTTTCAGAGCAGGCGCATTCTGGCGCGGCGCGGCCGCAGTTGCGCGCGCCACCATCAATGCCGCCTCGCCCGGAATGAACGGCACGCATACGTAGCCGTACACACCCTGGCCCATCGCATGCACGGCTTCGCGCAACTGCGAGGTGGGCACAAGCACCAGCGTGGGCCCTTGGCGCGCCAGATCGACTGACGTTGCCAAGTCGTCGGCGATGGTCACATCGGCCCGGGATACGGCGATTCTGTGTCCCTCCGCTTCCAGAAGAGTCTTGAGAGTCAACCGGTTTGCAGGGTCAGCGATATCGAGACGCACATTCGCCATGACGCAACGCTACCGCGCGGGCACGGCCAAAATCCAGCATCGCGCCCGACCGCGCTCAGGAGGCTTTGGGTTTCCTCTTCTTTGGCCTCCTCTTGCGCGTGGGAGGCACGAGTCCTTTCATGGTGAGGAGCTTGCCGAAACACAGGAGTTTGTCGCCCACGAGGATTTCGCGCGATCCTTTCGGATTCGGGATCACCACGCCGTTGCGGTCGATGCTGAGCACGAGCACATCGCGCTCACGCAGGCCGGTTTCGGCCACGGTTTGCCCCGCCAACTCCGAGCCGGGACCCACAGGCAACTCGCTGATGCCGTAACCGCCTTTGACGGTGAGGCGCTGGCGCACATCGATCTCGGGAAACAGCACCTGCTCTTCCAGGAGTTCCATGATGGCCCCCGCGATGTCCACGCCAGTGGCGGCCTCGATGCCTTCGAGGCCGGGTGAGGAATTCACTTCCATGACCTTGGGTCCGTCCTGGGCTTCGAGCATGTCCACGCCGGCCATGCGCAGCCCCATGATCTGCGCGGCGCGAACAGCGGTCTGCTCGTACGCAGGGTCCAGCTCGATGGCCTCGGTCTGGCCGCCGCGGTGGACATTGCTGCGGAACTCCTGACCCTGCGCGCGTCGGCGCATGGCCGCGACCACCCGGTCGCCGACGACGAAGGCGCGGATGTCCCGGCCCTTGCTTTCGGCTACGAACTTCTGGATCAGCACGTTTTGCCGGGTGCTTTGCAGGGTTTCAATGATGGCGGAGGCCACGTCGATGGAGTCGGCGAGGATCACGCCGATGCCCTGCGTGCCTTCCAGCAGTTTGATGATGACGGGCGTGCCGCCGACTTTCGCGATGGCCGGGAGCACGTCGCTCTTGCTGCGCACAAACGCCGACTGCGGGATGCCGATGCTGTGGCGGCTGAGAATCTGCAGCGAACGCAGTTTATCGCGCGACACCGCGATGGCATGGGATGAGTTCAAGGTGAACACGCCCATCTGCTCGAATTGGCGCACCACCGCGCATCCGAAAAAGGTGATTGTGGCGCCGATGCGCGGAATCACGGCGTCGAAACTCGCGACCGGGCGTCCCCGGAACCCGAGGCTGGGCTCATCTTCCGCCACGTGGATGGAGAAATGGTTCGTATCCAGGACTTGCACCTGGTGCCCGCGCGCTAGCCCCGCTTCACGCAAGCGGCGGGTGGTGAAGAGCCGCGGTCCGCGCGACAAGATAGCTATCTTCATTGGAATGCTCCAAAGAAATTGAGAGTTGAGCCGTCAGTACTTTCGTTTACGCGCTCCGTCGGCGCGCCGCGGAACAACGGTCTTCGCGCAAGCCTCAGCGCCCAGCCTTGCATGGCCGTATCGGTGATGATCGCCGAAGATGGAGGAAAACGCAAGGGGGATCTTGCTGAAATTTGGAGCGCTCGCCTTTCGCTCAATTCACCGTTCGATTTGACCACGGGGACACGGGGAACACGGGGGAAGAAGGAGGAGTACATCTTGCCAAGGCGCGGAGCCGCAAAGCGATACTCGCCACGAAAGTCGTGAGACGCACAGCGCAGCGCCGCCGCAACCAAATAAGAGGATTGTCCGCTGATGGCGCAGATGAACGCTGATGGCGCAGATGAACGCTGATGATGTAGAGGAAGGCGAATGATGTAGAGGAAGGCGAATGAACTCCAATGAACGCTGATGGACGCCAATGGACGCCAATGGACGCCAATGAGAACGGAGGATCTGTCGAGACTGCGTGCGGTTTCTCTTGAGGCCTGACGGGCCGGCACCATACTAGCCCAGGGCAGAGCGAAGCGGCGCCCTGGGTACACCGTCCCCCCCAATCTTGAGCGCTGAAAGTGCGGCACCAAGGATTGTCCGCCGATGGCGCAGATGAATGCAGATGAACGTAGAGGACGCAGATGAACTTAGAGGACGCAGAGGAACGTAGAGGACGTAGAGGAACGCGGAGAATGAAGAAGACGGCATTCTGGTACTGCCTCGCTTGCCAAGCGCGGCAGCAGAGCGCGGTGTTTCGCAGGAGAACAGTTCATGCTCTCACACCCAAGGGTCGCATATCCTGCACCGA
>JADLCA010000697.1 GCA_020847495.1 Candidatus Hydrogenedentota bacterium
CGGGTACTCTCGTGACAACGCTTCAGGGATTCACCGACACAAGCGGTGTGGCCACCCTGAAATGGAAGACAGGACGAAATCAAGCTAAAGGAGCCTACCAGGCTTTGACCCTCGACGCAGTCAAGAGTGGATACGCATATGATCCCGGTCAGGGGGTTACCAGCGTGGCGTTCACACTTCAGTAGATGACGCCTGAGTATCACCCAGTTGGAATCGTAATAGCTAAGCAGAGACGGGATGGGAGTGGTGCAAACCGATCCCATCCCTCATTTCATTGACTGATGCAACCGCTTGCCTCGGCGCGTGATGAGCTTGCATAGTCCTACAATCTCTATTACGAATTGCGCGGTTACTGTATGCGGAAAATCTTGCCGCCCCTTTTTTGCCTTTTTGACCATATTTGGTCCCTAGAATTCTGCGATTTGCCTTCCTTCCTCTTTGCGATGATTGCTTTAAGTCTCTTATTTTCCATCGTCTTATGAATCGGTGATGGGATGGCATGCAATCTGCTTCCCCTCCTCAAGTCGGTCTGTGCGACGCACAGGGCGTCAACCGACAGTGAGGAGAAAGGACTATGCGAGCTCAACTTACAACTACGGCCTGCGCAATCGTTGCCGTCCTTGCAGGCTGTTTTGCTTGCCTGCAGGCGTCTGCTCAGAACCTGGCGACCTTACCGGACACCACGATCACTGGTGAGGTTCAGGTGGTCCAAGAAGACACCTTCAAGGGCGACGGCGGCAAGCTGTACCACGTGATAACGGACAAGAAGACGGGGACATCTTATTGGCTTGAGTTCAAAGCCAAGCCAAAGCGTCCTCTCAAGTCCGGCCAAGTCATCAAGGTCCGTGGCAAGATCCGCGGAGATGAGTTCGTCGTCAATAGTGGGGATAGCGCAACGGTGAACGTCGTCCAGGACAGTCCCGCCACGACTGGTCTTCGCACGATCGCTGTGATTATCGTCAATTTCCTCGACACACCGGTACCCGCCACGGCCCAGACCGTTTCTTCCATTATGTGGCCGGACCCCGCGCAGAACAATGCCAATCCCAACGTATCCGATCTGTACCAGGAGGCCTCAGGGGATCTGGTGGGATTCGAGCGTGACACCGACGGCAATGGTTCCCCGGATGTGTTTGGCCCCTACACGGTGAACGCCTACAGTGCGGACGCCTGTGACTACTATTCGTGGGCGTATCAGGCGGAAGACATGGCCGCGGCCGATGGCGTTCAACTCGGACAGTATCAGCATCTCCTGTTCGTTCTTCCAACGTCCAACACGTGCGCGTGGATTGGCGTCGCCAATGTGGGCTGCGGCACGCAATGCCGCGCCTGGGTTGTCGGTACCAATTACAAGGATGCATACGCCCACGAACTGGGCCACAACCTCAGCATGCGCCACGCCTCATCCGATACCAACAACGACGGTATCACCGACAACGCCTATGGCGACCTCAGCGACATCATGGGGTACAGCGGCGTCGGGTATCGCCATCCCAATGCGGCCCACAAGGAGCAGATGGGCTGGTTCTCTGGCTATTCCGGACGAGTGCAGACCGTTCAGCAAGGGGGAACCTACACGATTGCCCCGCTGGAACTCTTTCCATGGGAAACCAACCTTCCACAAATGCTCAAAGTGTACAAGCCCGACACCAGTTCCTACTACTATTTGTCTTACCGCACACGTCTCGGATATGACAGCGCACTGAACTCCTCCTATGTGGAAAAACTCAACATTCACCGATACGCCGGGAGCGGATCAATCGAGACGTACTTTGTTCGGGCTCTCGCGGATGGACAGGCATTCGAAGATACGAAGAACGGCGTGAAGGTCACCCAGACATCTCACAATGCCGATCCGGTGTCCGGATCTGTCACGGTCCAGATTACGCTCAGCGGGTCTGTGCTCGCCCCCACTGTGACGATCTCTCCAACCAACCAAACGGCGAACAAGATGGGAATGGCAGCTCAATACGGTGTGTCGGTCAAGAACAATGACGTCAACACAGGCGCATCGACGTTTGGGCTTGCCGCTATCCTGCCTTCGGGCTGGACCGCCACGGCTCAACCCGCCCAACTCACGTTGTCCCCGGGACAATCAGGCTCTTTTACCGTGACTGTGCAGCCCCCCGCCACACTGGCAGACAACAATTACACGCTGAAGCTGGGCGCGTCCGATGTATCAGGAGCGCACGCGGACATCACTTCCGCAGTTACCTACAAGCTCGATACGACACCCCCAGCATCAGTTACTGGTTTGTCCGCATCCTTGAACCGCAAGGGACAGGTGGTGTTGGCTTGGACCGCTTCCAGCGATGGCGCCGGTACGGGTGTTGCCCAGTATGACGTGTATCGGGCGTCGGGAAGTTCCGCAGCTGCCTTTTTGGCCTCAGTGACGACCACTCAGTACACCAACACGTCCGTGACGGCGGGCACTACCTACACGTACTACGTTGTCGCTGTCGACAAAGTGGGAAACAAAGCCGCACCCAGCGGCACGGTAGCAGTGACAACTCCGGCAAAGACGACAAGAAAGCGATAGGGAACGCAGATCCCAAACAGCAAGAATGTACCGGGTGCGATGCGCCCGAACCAGGAAGAGAGAAGAGGGCGGCCGAAAGGAGGATTCGGCCGCCCTCTCACTGTGTGGAGATGAAACTCCAATCAGGAAGTGATTCTCTTCCTCAACCGCATCAGACCCAGGCCTGAGAGGCCCAGCCCTAACAGGGTCAACGTTGCAGGCTCGGGAACCGGCTGCCCCGGATCATCACTCGGGATATTGGGCTCCGTGAGGGACGTTCCATATTGGAATGAGACATTCGAGATGCTTAGGTCGGCGATGGAGAAGTTCCCCACACCGCCCAGCAGAAACGTCACCGAGTTCTGGATGAGAGCATTGTCTCCCGTTACCGGAGCGTTACCCGTGAGCGGATTATCTCCCGCAGAAGTGATTCCGTATTGAAGGCCGTTCACCGACGCTGGCCCTTCAAGATTTACGAAATTGTAGAAGTTGCCGGATCCAAACAGACCGACTCCAGTACTGGAGATACCCGCATCAGCACCGTTGGGACCGCTCAAAGGTTGAACGTAGGCCCATTCGCCTCCCACATTCCCGCCCGGCGCGGAACCGAAGAGAATTGTGTCTGTTGCATCGGTCAGAAATGCGCTGCCTGGTGTGAGTGTCGGACCAGAATAGCTGAAGAACACCGCCGTAAGTACATCCGCTGGCACGAGGACATCCGCAGCGGAGGTGTTGGTCAGGACTACCTGGAGGTAGTTCCCATCGGCCAAATACGAGTCCCCGCTGATCGCCACTACGTTGAATGTCACTTCAGCCGCCAAATTACCGCTGGAACCGGTGAACGAAAGGGCAGACGCAGAAACACCACTTAGAACCAACGCGATAAGAACGACCAACGCTTTCTGTGCTCGAAGCATAAACATCTCCCCACTCAACTGGCCTCAATTCCCAGGACCTTATACCAAGATTTCTAAATGCAGCTATGAGACGCTAGGTAATAAGCAATTGTTATGCCAACACCACATTCCTCGCTTCGGGAATCCAACCTAAGTAAGGCATGCTCAATCGAGTGTGCGCTTCTGATGCGTCCATGAAAATTCAAATTATTCTCCTGCAATGTGTTACAGAAGACATGCGGTTTCGCGTCAGAGTGGGCTAGAAGGAGCGGACCTTGTTGGATTCTACGAAGATCTTGAATGTTCAGACTTAAGGGATACATGATTAGTCTCTAGTGGTAATAAATAGTTCACCGCTGATAAATTTATGACTTAGCCAAGACGGACTTAGGTATGGCGATTCGTGCGCGGCAGTGGAGGGATCGAGGTCTTGTGCTGTTCCATCTCTTGCGGAGAAAAGCGGTGCCTGGCCTACGAAACACGGTGGGTGCAAAAGAAAAAGGCAGCCGTCCATGGGTTCGGCTGCCTTTGCGTATTACCCGTTTAGGATAACTTCGTCAGCTTGCGTTCTTCGCCTTTCTTCTGATCTCTCTCACGGTGAAAGCGGCCAAGCCGATCCCCATCAGAGTCCACGTGGCAGGTTCAGGAACTGGCTGCCCGGGGTCGTCACTGGGGATGTTCGGTTCCGTGAGGTCCGTTCCGTACTGGAACGACACGTTCCAGATGTGCAGGTTGGCCAGACTCGTGTCGCCTACCCCGCCCAAGAGGAATGTTACCGAGTTCTGAATCAGGGCGTTGGCCCCCGTTACAGGGGCGTTGCCCGTGCCGGAAAGATCCCCCGCCGAGGTGATGCCATACTGCAGGCCATCCAAGGCATCGGGATCCTGAAGGTTATTGAAGTTGTAGAAATTCGCATCTCCGAATAGCCCAAAGCCCGAACTGGAGATACCCGCGTTTGAACCGTTCGGGCCACTGAGCGGTTTCACATACGCCCACTCACCGCCAACGTTTCCATCAGGCGGAGCGCTATCGAAAAGCACTAAGCTTCCCACCGTGAGGTAGGCGCTACCCGGTGTCAGTGCCGGTCCGTCGTAACTGAAGAAAACCGCCGTTAGAACGTCTGCCGGAACCAACACATCTGCCGTTGAGGTGTTTGTCAGTATCACTTGCAAGTAGTTGCCGTTCGCGAGGTTGGCGTCACCACTTATCGCGACGATACTGAAGGTCACATTTGCGGCCAGGTTGCCGCTTGATGCATCGAAGGACAGCGCCGACGCGGGTATCGCCAGGAAGATTGCCGCGCCGGCCAGTATGATGGACTTCCGTATTCTTGCCATGGTATTACTCCTTAGTCACCCCATTCCCCAGTCACCCAAAAGCACGGACACTGCATGACCGTTCGTGTGTCCCCCACGACAAGTACAAACACCGTCTATATCCTGAGCAATTTTCGCGCCTATTCGCTCATGTCGGGAATTGCTTGACAAGGTCTGAAGTCGTCCTGCTCATTTCCCGGAGGCTCTCCAAGGGTGTCCACGTATATTGTTTGTTTTCAATATGTTATGAATTATCATTTTTTTGCACTTCGAAGGTCTGGTATTGAGCTGCATTATTGGCACTTACGGGGACCTGCGGTTCGTCTGCTGAGGCCGATTGAAATGTGGCATCTTGGAATAGTGGTTAGTCTCAAATGACCAACATTTGCCTCCCCAGAAGAATGGAGGACATGACCTGAGAATCCTCTGGAGAGCGAACAGCGTGGTGTACGTACTGTAGATGTCAGATTTCTCTGGCAGGCCTCAGAATAGAGAGAGGGGAACCGCATTGTGCGGTTCCCCTCGCGAGTCAGTGAGACGTAGCCAAAGGCTTATGGTGCGGCGGGCAGGATCCTTACCGAATCAGCCACGACACTCCCGTCAAGCTGCAGGAGTCCCACGACCTCTACCGTAAGGCCATCGGCCAGGTTTGCCTCGGTGCCTGTCGGGGTATCCGTGTCCGTTTCGAGGAAGATCACGGCGGCGCTGTAATCCACGGCAAGACTTCCATCGGTCAGGAGCAAGGTAAACGTGTCGGCGTCCAGGTCGAGGTCGGCAATCTCACCACTTGCTTGGGCCTCGGCAGAGGTGATCGTCAAGTCAGCCTGGAGTTGCGGGGTCAGGACGTAGCGTCCGTTCCCCGTTCTTACCAGGTGGATCCCGCCGAAATCGAGCACAAGCAGGCTTTCTTCACCGTCCTCCAGCGTAAAGGTCTTGCCTATGAACAGGTGACCGTTCGCCGTGAGCTGCACGTTGGTGATCTCGGTGTCTGGATCGTCGTTGAGAACGAGGCGCGGATTGCTGATCTCAAGTCGAATCTTTGTGTAAGTACCTGCAGGTACTTCGGTGGAAGAAAGAACCTCCGATAGTCCAGTGAGGTTCAGGAGGTCCAGTTCCAGCTCGCCTTGGAAGATGACTACCTGCTCCTTCAGCGTTTCCTCTTCGTCATCACCGGCCACCCCAACGCGGTCCAGTGCGACCTCCGTAAGCGTCACCGTGAGGCTGTAGATGTCCTCCGAGGCGACGACTGCCTTTTCATTCATCAACGCCTTGATTAAGGTGTTCTTCAGCGAATCTGAGTCCGCTGTGAATAGGGTGGTCAGCGTGGCCTTCCCACTTGCGGGACGCGGGCACCCTGTGTTGAGACAGAGCACAAGCGCTGCCAGACCGGCCAAAACCAGAAACCCGTACCGATGACTTTTCACTACCATAGCGAGAATCCTCCTCCGGCACCCTTGAAGAACCATGAACCCAACTCCGGACGAGTCCCCTATCATCCGGGTGTTATTTTATCCCGCAAAGCCCGTGTTTGGCAACCTTAAACTTATAATAAATTAAAGAATATCAATTATTTCTCACATTATTCTAACTTTGTTTTCCGGTTGGGTTTCTCCGGATCAGTGTAATCTGGCCTATCCACGAAAGCGGGAAAGGAGATAGAGCAGGGCGGAGAGGATGATGCTGATCAGAATGCAGGTGGTAATAGGGAATGAGAAACTGAAATTCTCGCGATCGATGCGGATGTCGCCGGGGAGCCGGCCCAACCCGAAGTAGCCGAACTTGGAGCTGACATAGAGGAGGACGCCGAAGAGCGCCAGGCCGATGCCCGCGAGAATCAAAGCCTTTGAGATGGACTCCATGGGTACATCCTGAAGTGCCGCGGACGGCTTTTCCCTAGTCCCTCTCCAGGAAGCGCAGTGCCACATTGGCCATGAGCGTCATGGCCACGGGGACGGGGGCGTCTCCGAAGTTGTACAGGGGATTGTGCAGCGGCGGATAGGGCTTCGGCGGCTCTGGGTTCACTCCGAGACAGATGAAAGCTCCGGGCACTTTTTGCAGGTAGAACGCGAAGTCTTCGGCGCCCATATACGGCGAGGCGATTTCCTGGACGCGATCCGTCCCCAGGACCTCTCCAGCCGTCTCACGAACGAAGTCGGTCATCGAGGGGTCGTTGGAGAGCGGGGGATAGCGATTTTCGGAAATTTCAAGGGTGGCTTTTGCGCGGAAGGCGGAGGCGACGTTTTCCGCAATCCGGCGCACCGCATTGGCGATCTTATCGCGGAGTTCCGGTGTAAAACTGCGGAAGGTCCCTTCCATGATCGCCTTCTCGGGGATGATATTCGTGGCGGTGCCGGCATGGATTTTCCCGACGGTCACGACGCCCGCGTCGTGGGGGTTCAGTTCGCGGCTGACGACGGTCTGCAGGGCAGTGGTGATATGCGCCGCGACCATGATGGGGTCAACGCCCGCGCCGGGGTCGGCGCCGTGGCAAGCCTTCCCCTCGACCACGATGCGGAAGGTGTCCGCGCCCGCCATCATCCAACCGTTCCTGACTCCGATGGAGCCAGCGGGAATGGAGGGCCAGCCGTGCAGCGCGAACACGGCATCGGCGCCGTCGAGGATGCCTTCCTGCACGATGAAGCGCCCGCCTGCCGCCTCTTCCTCAGCGGGTTGAAAGATGAACTTGACGGTTCCCCTAATGCGATCCTTGTGGTGGGCAAGGGTCTTTGCGACGCCGCAGAGGCAGGACGTGTGCCCGTCGTGACCGCAGGCGTGCATGCGGTTGGGGATCTTCGATGCGTAGGGGAGCCCGGTGGCCTCCTGAATCTCGAGCGCGTCCATGTCCGCGCGCAAGACTACCGTTCTACCCTGTCCTCCACTTAGGGTGGCGACGATGCCGGTACCCTTTGCGTGCCCTCGGGTGTAGGGTATCCCCGCTTCCTCGAGGAAACGGGCGACCCGATCGGAAGTCCAGTGTTCTTCAAAGCGGATTTCCGGGTGTTCGTGCAATTCGTGGCGGAGTTGCACAATCTCGGGAGTCAGGCGTTCTATCGTCGCCCGCAAGGATTCGTTCATGATTACTCTCGATACGCGAGGTCGAGATCGATGCAGGTCTTCTTAGAAACGCAGCCGCGTCCCCGGTATTCCGGTCAGGCTGAATTCCACACCCACGTCCCATCCCGATTCACGCTCGGTTAGGTGCACGGCCCCTTCAAGGCACTGCAGCACGCGGCGGACTTCGTACCGCTGGCGGTACAACTCGCCGCGTTCGAAGTCATAGCGGTGCTCGAAGGCGACCGACCATTTCTCGTTTATCTTATAGCCCATGCCGAAGAGGATCTCGCGATTGAATACCTCATCCTGAGTCTTGGTGTATGCGAAACCGATACGGCCGTTCACGCGGCCTTCGTATTCGCGGTCATCGTAGTAGAAGAATGCGAGCAGCCGGTCGTAGTCGCCGTAGGCCGTGTTGTATTTGTCCGCCGTTTCCTGGTCGAAGGGGCGGTCGAAGAGGCGTTCGTAGAACTCGATCAGGGCGCGTTGGACGATATAGGGGCGATCAAGATCGATATCGCCTTCGTTGTCGATGCTGTGATGTTCGGCGATGGTCTGCACGCCCCAAAGCGGGCGCGGCCTCAAGTCCAACTCGATTTCGTAGTCGCGCGATTTCCGGATCTCGTTCGCGAAGTCGTCGCCCGCATACAGGCTCAGGCGTGCCACCTGCCACGCTTCGCCCGTTTCGGCGTCGCGGCCCATGAACACATTATCGAGCTTGCTCTCCAGCCGGCTGCGCCCGTAGTAGTTGTCGTAGGCGTCAAAGCGGGGCGTTTCTTCGACCCCCATCGTGGGGTCGGGCCGGTAGGAGTACGTCAGCGACGGCATGACAATGTGCGTGAAGCTGCTGAAACCCCCGCGTCCAGGATACACGCGTTGGAAACGGGTCTGGAGGGTGGAGCCGAGCGTCGTCGTCACGCGCGTATCCGATTCGCCGTCGTCGCGCGTCTTGCCGTACCACGAGCCCTCGAGTTCAAACCAGGGAACGAGATTGAGGGTCTGGCCAAGCTCGATGTCGTAGCTGACGCGGCCCACATTGACATTGCGGAGCGAATTCTCGCCTTCCGTCTCGCGCTCGTTATAGCCTGCCACCGTGTCGAAGGAGACATAGAGCCTGTCGATGAGCTGGCGCTCCAGAAGGTGGTACGTGACTTCCGGCATGCGCTCCGTTTCGCTCACGAAGTCGCCCGTTGATACGCGCGCCGTTGCCGTGGCGATGTACTCGGGCTTGGTGTGGGTCACGTTCACGAAGGTACGCGGCTGGGCGCGGTCCTTGTAAAGGTCGTAGTAGAAATCCTTGTAGAACTCGCGGTCCGACCAATGCTCCAACTGCACGAGCATGATGGTGTCCGGCGAGAGTTCCTGCCGGTGATAGGCTTCGTAGTATCCACGATCCTCGGTAGTATAGAGCGTCCGGAACTCGCCCTTGCCCCGGTACAGTGGTTCGGCGGGCGTCTCCATGAAGTCGTAGCTGCCCTCGAAGCCAAAACCAACACCCTCCTGGGTGGTGGGGAATAGGCGGATACCCAATTCAAGATGCGGTTTTACCGCGAACTGCTGCCCGACATTGATGAAGTAGCCGAGTTCGGCTTTGTGTCCGCTGTCGAAGTCAAAGCCGACGGTAGGAGTTTCGCCGCCTTTGAAGCCCCAGCTTGGCCACCACAGGGGCGTGCCTGACCCGCCCAGTTCGAGGCGCGCGCTCTTGCCCGTGACAGCCTGGCCATTCTTGATGGTCGCATCCTTCAGGCGGATGCGGTAGTACTCGTGCTCGCAATCGCAGGTGGTCAACCACAGATTCTGGCCGCCCACTCCTTCGTCGCCCTGCATGAGCAGTTTGTCGCCGCCGAAGCGCACCTGGCCAGCCTGGCCTTCCACGCCGTAGGCTTCACCGGTCTTCGTGGTGAAGTCATAGACAATGTGGTCGGCGGTGAAGGTGCGTGTCGGCTCAATGATCTCGATGTTCGTCGCGTCAAGCTGTCCCAACGAGAGCAGCTTGCGCGCCAGATTCTGCTCGACATCGCCGTCGCGGGGCACGAGCGGGGGAGGGGTCTGTAGTTCCGCATCCAGAGGGATCGTGTAGTTGATGGAGTCCGCCCATGCGGTCGAGGCGCCCTGCACGATCTCCACATTCCCTGTCACTTCGAGCTGGCCCGTGCGCTTGTCGTAATAGAGCCGGTCTCCTGCGAATTGCACCGTGTCCAGGGTGAGGCGGACATTGCCTTCCGCGAGCAGGATGTTGCCGTTGTCCAGGAAGTCCACGCTGTCGCCCTCGAGGTCGCGGAACGGTTGCGTCCAGTCCGGGGGTTGGAATCCGCCTTCCCCGGATCCGACATCGAGTCCGCCGGTGAGCGAATCCCCACCGGAAGGCGCACGAACGACGCCTTCAAGAGGTGACGCGGATGGACGCTTGGTCTTCTCGGTGGTTTCTTTGGGTTCAGGCGCGGCCATCGTCACGGGCTGGTTGCCGCGAATCCGGCTTGTTCGAGGCTGCTTGCTGGAAGACGTGCGCTTGGATGGTTCTGCAGTTGGCCCAGCTTGTTCTTCCGTCTTGTCTTCCGCGACTTGAACTGACTTGACCTCCGCGGTCGCTGGTTCGGGTGTGGGAGCGGCCACTTCGGCTTTTTCGACTGCGGGAGCTGGCTCGGGAGTGGGAGAAGGTTCCGTGGCAGGCGCAGCAGGTTGGACTTGAGGAGCGGGTTCCTGTACCGGAGCCGCGGGAGCGCTTTCGACGGGAACCGCCTCCGCCATAACCGTCGCGGGCGTTTCCGGCGTCTCCGCTTTTGCGGGCGCCTCGGGCGCTGGTGTTACGACCACGGGGGCGGGTTCCGCCGGTGCTTGAACGGCGGGCTCAGGTGCGGGCGCTGGTGCGGCCGCAACCATGGTCTGCGCGGGGGTTCCGCGGACATACCACGCGCGCTCGCGCGGCGCCAATGCGACGAGGACGCCCCCGGCCGCCGCGAGGCTGCGCGCTTCAGCGCTGACCGGTTTGGAATCCGCTGGCGCAAGCGCCAGGTCGAAGGTTTTCACGGTGCCTTCCGTCAACACGAAGATCTGTGTATCCGACGCCGCCGCGTCATAGACACGCAGCTCGTGTTTGGCCACCTCAGCGCCCGACTTGGCGTCTACAAGAGTGATGCCGGATTTCGATGCGACGGCGAAACGGTCACCCGGGAGCGCGAAAACCGCTTGGGGGCCTTCGAAGACGGGGACTCTGGCGGCGGGAGTTTGCGAGCCGCCGGTGTACAGCAGGAGTGCTGCGGGAGTGCGTGTCGTCACGGCGAGAAAGGACTCCGACGCCGCGACGCTGCTCGGAACGCTGGACACGCCTTCGATGAGGGTAGGGCTGTCCACGCGGGCAGGGTCTATCAACGTAACGCAGTCCCCGAAACTGTTGGCAACGGCAAAGCCGCCACCGGGCAGCGCGCTGATGTCGTCCGAGCTGCCTTTCCCGGGCACACTGCCGATGATGGAGAAGTCTGCTGCGCGAATCAGCGTTACGGAGTTGGCTTTGCGGCTCACGCATGCGAGCGTCGCCGCGTCGGCAGACAGGGCCAGTGCGGCCGGCCCTTCAGGCACGGCGATCTTTGCGCCGACCAGGCCGGTCGTCAGGTCGACCTTCCAAACTTCATTGAGGTCGTTGACGGACACAAACAGGGTATTCTGGGTTGCGTCGATCACGCCGTCGCGCAGAATGCCGTCGGCTTCGTGCCGGGCGAAAGACTCCTGGGCAAGGGCGGTCAGCGCCCCAAGGGAAAGCACCGCAATCAACGCAGCGCGCGTAGTACGTGAATACACCTGAATACTCACCGATTACCTCCCCGGAATTACGGTCCAAAATGCCGCCACCGGTTTGTTTGACTGCACACGGTCCCGCTCCTGAGGTTGCGCGGCGGCGGGAGCCGCCGGAGCGGGCTGAGCGCTTGCCTTGGGAGTCTGCGCGGGCGGAGCAGCAGGTGGCGCGGGGGCGGCCGGGGCCGGTTGGCCGGGTGCTCCCAATTCCGATTGCGAGACTGTCCCTTGGGGCTGCTGCGCCAGGACCAACACGCCGAGCATAGCCGCCGTCAATAGCTTGACCATAATGTGAACTCTCCCCGTCAACGCCGGATCGGAATGTCTTGCCGGTCCGGTGTCCGCACGCTACTCTTATCTGACTGCGGCGGAGTTCATGAAGGCCACGGTTTCCTCGAAGGACCGGACGCCTTCGGAGCCGCCCATGGCCTGCACGGTGAGCGCGCCGACCGCATTGGCGAGTCGCGCGGACTCGTACACGCTCCACCCCTTCAGATATCCGAACAGAAAGCCGCCGCACGCGGCGTCACCCGCACCCGTCGTGTCCTGCACCTCGACGTTGTGGGCGGGTAGATAGTGCTTTTCTTCGCCTTGCTTCACAAACAGGCCACGCTCGCCGAGCTTGATGAGGGCGATAACCGGCCCATACCCGCAATAGAAATCCGCGATTTCTTCCGGATCTTGCTTGCCGGTGTACATACGGGCTTCTTCGAGACTCGACATGACGATATCGAGATGGGGCAGCGCATGTTCGATCCGCGAGAGCCAGCGTCCACCGCCGTCGTAGCATGTGTCCATGGATGTCGTCAAGCCAAGCTCGTGGGCCTTCTTCAAAACACGGCCGATCGGTTCACCATCCAGGCTGGGGGTCACAGCTGGGCCGCCCCAATGCAGGTGCCGGCCCTGCGTGAAGAACTCGAAGTCGACGTCTCCTTCGCGCAACGACTGACTGCACCCCGCATGGTGGAGGAAGGTGCGTTCGCCGTCCTCGCTGACCATGACGACGGTCGCGGCGGTTCCCTCACCGTTGCCGCGCTTCACCTGGTCCACATTCACGCCCGATCCCGCCAGCGCACCGTGGACGTAGTCGCCAAACCCGTCCCGTCCCAGCGCCCCAATGAATGCCGCGGAACCGCCCAGGGCGGAGAACACGGAGGCTGTAACTGCCGCCAATCCGCCAAGATGTATCTCCAAATGCGGCACCAAGGCAAGCTTGCCGCGTTCTGGCAGGGATTCCACTGGGCGGACCATAACGTCCGCACAGGCCAATCCCAGGGAAAGCAAATCAAACTTCATGAAAGGACCTCGCGATGCATCTCAAATCCAGTAGGGCCCACGGCGGCGAGTATACCATGGGATAGAGGCCCGAACAACGTGCGCGAGGCCTTGCCGATCGTTTGCTAATCTCCAGTGTGCGTGAGGTTTAGGAGGACGGCTTTTCCACCCCGCAAATTCTGAGTTTCGTGGGAGAGAACTGGGAGCTGCCCGAAGAAAGTGTGGGTGGATCAGAGACCCGGTACCATCACGTATCACTCGGCACGCAAAGAGGCGGACAGGAATCTCCGCCCTCCAGTAGGAGGTCAATCACGCTTGGCACGCATCGCTCTTCTGCAGGTGTGACTAAACGAAGCAGTGCGGATTGAGTAGTGCGGGATTTGTTCCCGTCCTCTTGACGGACGCGAAATTGGCGCCGGGTTGTTCAAGAGCCGGTGAGGATTCCGGTGTCTGCGGTGGGGCAGCACGTTTCCGCACGTTTGGGGCTAGTCCTTTTTCAATTCGCCGTTGGTAAAACAAGAGGGCGGGAACATGCTTTGAAAGAGCAAGAGGGCGGGAACAAATCCCGCCCTACAAGAGCCCGTTCTGTAAGTCATGTCCGGCCTCTGGATAGAGTAATAGGCGTGACGAAAGAGCGCGTTTCCCTTGAGTTGGGGTCGTGGGTTGACATGTCCCCGCCACGTCAGGATACTCTGAGGCGGGGCTGTTCGAGTGGCTTTCAGGCGCACAGGCGTGCACTGCCAGACCGGCTGGAGTGCGGGAAGCAACGGGCAGCGAAGCCGCAGGGGTGCGGCACGCAACCATTTCGTAACGCGATACTACGTCCATGCTCACTAAACCAGACAAATGCGCCTTGACGCCGCTGCAATCCCTCTTCTGGGCAGGCCACCAGATTCATGCGGGAGTGCCGCTGTACAACATGGCGCATCTCTTTACGTTGCGTGGAAACGTCGAGCCGATTCTGTTTCAACGCGCCTTTCAGCACGTGATAGACGCGTCCGATGCCTTGCGCACGGTTTTTGTGGAACTGGATGGGCGTGTCTACCAGAAGGCCCTGTCGCGGTTTCCATTTGGCGTGGCGGTGGTTGATTTCGGGGGCGAACCCGACCCCGACGCCGCAGCGCGGGACTGGGCCCATGAACGTGCGCGACGTACCTTCGATTTGGGGCGGTGTTGCTTTGACTGCGCGCTTCTGCTTGCAGTTCCAGACAAACAGTTCTGGTTCCTGAATCAACACCACATTATCTGCGATGCGTCATCCACCTCGTTGGTATTTGAGCGATTCGCCGCCGCGTACGAGGCGCTCGCGTCCGGCTCCACGCCGGATGGACTCGAGTCTCCCTCGTTTCTCGACTATGTCGCGGAACTTTCACCGCCGGATGAGTCGCGCGAAGTGTACTGGCGGGATCGCTTGCGGGACTCGCTTCAGCCGCTCACGTTCTATGGCGGGCGAGGCAAGGGATTGCCTGCGCGCCACGTGCGCACTTCGTGTGATCTCGGCGAAGAGCGATCCCGGCGCCTGCGTGCGCTGGCAGCCCGTGAAGATGTCTTCCGCAAGACGGCCAACGTATCTTTATTCAACACGATGGCCGCTATTCTCATGACTTTTCTTTACCGGGTCACTGGTGAGCGCAGGCTGGCCGTAGGTATGCCTTATCACAATCGCGAGAGCGACCTTCAGAAGCGCACTGCCGGCCTGTTTATCGACGTGCTCCCTCTGCCCTGCGAAATCGACTCCCGGGAGAGTTTCGTGTCTCTCGTGCGGCGCTTGGGCAACGAGGCGGTTGAAAGCGTGAAGAACCGGCCCTTTGCAGGCGTGCCCGGCATCGGCACGCAGCCCTTCGACGTGCTGTTTAATTTTCAAATCGCCCAGTTCACGACCTTCAACGGCCAGCCTGTGGACCAGGTGTGGATTCAACCGGGACACGGTACAGAGCGATTCGTGTTTCAGGTCCATGATTTCACGCGCACGGGCGCGCTTTCGCTGTACCTTGATTTCGATGAGGATCTGTTTGACGAGACACTACGCGCGCGTGCCGCGCGGCATATGCTCCACTTGATCGATGCTGTGCTCGATAATCCCGAGGCGTCCTTGTCGTCTTTGAATGTCCTGTGCGAGGAGGAGCGTGCACAACTCATCAGCGGTTTCAACGAAACGGTGCGAGATCTTCCCGAACCAGGCACGATACCAGCGCTGTTCGAGTCCGTTGTTGACAGAACTCCCGATGCAATCGCCGCGCGTTACGGTGATTCCAGCCTGACCTACCGGTTGCTGAATGAACGTGCGAACCGATTGGCGCATCGTCTCCAACGCGAAGGGATCAGTCCGGATGCCCCCGTGGGACTTTGCATGGAGCGTTCCGCAGACCTCGTCACGGCAATGCTGGGAATCCTCAAGGCGGGCGGCGCCTACGTGCCGCTGGACTCGACGTATCCCGAGCACCGCATTGCCCTCATGATGGCGGAGGCGGGTTTTCCAGTTCTCATCACGCAGCGCTCGCTGCTGGACCGCTTGCCGCCTTTCGATGGCTGCACCATTTGCGTCGAAGATGTGCTGGACGATGAGTTCTTACCGGTCGCAAATCCCTCTTGTCCCGCCGAGCCGCATCACCTCGCGTACATCATGTACACCTCGGGTAGCACCGGCACCCCGAAAGGCGTTATGGTTCCGCACCGGGCCATCGTCCGGCTGGTGTTGAACACCGACTATGTCGAACTCAAGCCGGACGACCGCGTGGCCCAGGCCTCAAATGCCTCGTTC
>JADLCA010000698.1 GCA_020847495.1 Candidatus Hydrogenedentota bacterium
GGTTGGCATTTCTACAACAACGCCGAGTTCTGGAAGGACCCCCAAACCAAGGCATTGCTCGGCTCGGTTCCCAACGGCCGGATGATTGTATTGGATTTGCACTGTGAACACCGGCCCACGTGGGAAACCACCCAGTCCTTTTACGGCAATCCCTGGATTTGGTGCATCATTCAGAGCTTTGGAGACCAGGTGAGCCTGCATGGCGGTCTCCCCCAAATTGCGGCAAACCTAAACAAGGCCATGACCAGCGCCGAGCGAGGAAAGCTGGTCGGCACGGGTTGCATCATGGAAGGTCTGGGGTGGAATCCGGTCGTTTACGATCTGATGAATGACCTGATGTGGCAGCCATCGAATCTCGATCTGGAGGAATGGATTTCCCGGTTCGCCGCCCGGCGTTACGGCGTTCATCACGAGCGGGCCGCGCAGGCGTGGCGCCAATTGCTGGAAACCGCGTACTCGCAGCCCCGGCAGATTGGGAGCATCCTGTGTAAACGGCCACGGCTCGACCTCGGCGGCACGAACAAGTCGACGCATCTCCCCTACTCCGCCGAAACACTTCGAAACGCCTGTCAGAATCTCGTGGACGCCGCAGACGCATTGAAGGAGATTTCCACGTATCAATATGACGTTGTCCATCTGACGCGGCAGGTGCTCTGCAACAGAGCCGGCTCGATTTACGATGATGTGGTCGCGGCATTTGAATCCGGAGACCAGGAGAAACTCGAGGTGGCAGGGGCACGTCTGTTGGAACTTATGGCAGATCTGGACACCCTCCTCGCAACACGAGAGGAATTCCTGCTCGGCAGGTGGCTGGAAGACGCGAAGCGATGGGGAACGGATGCCGACGAAACGCGGCTGTACGAGTGGAACGCACGAAACCAGATTACACTGTGGGGTCCGCGCGACAGCGTGCTTCATGATTATGCCGCCAAACAGTGGTCGGGCTTGATGCGCGGATTCTACCGGCCCCGCTGGGAGCAGTTCGTGCAAGGGTTGCGCGAGGCACTGGAGGATGGCGTACCGTTCGATGCGGAATCATTCGAGACGCGCATCCGTTCCTGGGAAGAACAGTGGACGCGTGGAACAGAGCCGTACGCAACACAGCCCGCTGGCGACCCAGTGGCGATATCGATGCGGATGCTGGAGAAGTATGCCACGGCTCTGTAAGGGGCGCTTGTCTCAACCTGTGCGGGCTGGTAGTGTATGGGCCGTCACTGAAGGAATCCGCAGGTAATGAACCGTTCCCCCTCAAACTCGAGATTACCGGAAGCCCTTATTGGAGAACAGCTTACGACGTCAGGGCTGACCTTGGCCACCGCGGAGTCGTGCTCCGGAGGGCTGCTGGCCCACCGCATCACGAATGTGCCGGGTTCCTCAGGGTATTTCCTCGGCGGAGTGATTACCTACAGCAATGAAGCAAAAGCGGACCTGCTGGGTGTTTCCATGAGGGATCTGGACCAGGATGGCGCTGTCAGCGAGACCGTGGCCCGGCAGATGGCCCAGGGTGTCCGGGAACGCTTTGACGCCGACTGGGGCGTCGGCATCACGGGAATCGCGGGGCCCGGAGGCGGAAGCCCCGGAAAACCCGTGGGGCTGGTGTACATTGCACTGTCGGGCGGCCGCCAAACCAGTGTGACCAGGAACCTGTTTGAAGGGTCGCGGGAGTCCATCAAAGAGCAAACGACTGAGGAGGCCTTGCGCCTGCTCCTGGAGCAATTGCAGTGAGCGCGGGATTCGTACATTTACACGTTCATTCGGAATACAGCGTGCTGGACGGCGCAAGCCGCGTGTCGGAGATCATCGATCGATGTCAGCGGTACGGCATGGAAGCCTGTGCGCTCACCGATCACGGCGCCTTGTTCGGAGCGCTGGACTTCTACTCGGCCGCGCGCAAGGCGGGCGTGAAGCCCATCATCGGGGCGGAGCTGTACGTGGCAAAGGGCAGCCGCTTCGACAAGTCGGCGCGCACGTCAGGCGGGTCGAACAACCACTTTCTGCTTTTGTGCGAAAACGAGACGGGTTATCACAATCTGTGCCGGTTGAGTTCATTGGGATATCTGGAGGGATTCCACTACAAACCGCGCATCGATCTGGAACTCATCGAGAAGCATAAGGAAGGGCTCATCGCGACGAGCGCGTGTCTTGCGGGCGAGATCCCGCAGTACCTCATGCACGATGACCTCGACGCCGCCAACGAGGCAATCAAAAAGTACATCGCCATCTTCGGACGCGACAACTTCTTGATCGAGTTGATGGACCATGGCATGCCGGAGCAGCGCAAAATCAATCCGGTCCTCGCGGAGATGGCCGAGCATCACGGGTTGATGCTCATCGCGACAAACGATTGCCACTACACGGATAAGGAAGACGCGGAACCCCACGAAGCGTTGCTGGCCATTCAGACGGCGGCGACGCTGGACCAGGAGGACCGCTTCAAGTTTCCGTCCAGCGAGTTCTACTTTTGCAGCGGCGAAATCATGAAGGAGCGCTTCAAGGAGTATCCGCAGGCGCTCACCAATACCCTGCGCGTGGCCGAACGGTGCAACCTTGAGCTTGACCTGAACAAACACCTGATCCCGCGCTATGTTCCGCCAGACGGCATGAACAAGGAAGAATATCTGCGACGGCTCGTGCAATTGGGATTGGAGGATCGCTACGAAGGCACACCAAGCGAGGTGCACCTCGAGCGGGCGGACTTCGAACTGGGCGTCATCGAAAAGATGGGGTTCGTCGATTACTTCCTGGTGGTTTGGGACCTGATCAACTTCGCGCGCAGCAAGGGCATCCCGGTGGGGCCGGGGCGTGGCTCGGGCGCGGGAAGTCTTGTCGCTTACGCGCTGAAAATCACCAATATCGACCCGATGCGGTACGGCCTCCTATTTGAGCGATTCCTGAACCCCGAGCGCGTCACGATGCCGGATTTCGACCTGGACTTCTGCTACAACCGGCGAGGCGAGGTGATCGAGTACGCGCGTGCGAAGTACGGTTCGGAAAACGTGAGCCAGATCATCACCTTCGGCCGCATGAAGGCAAAACAGGCAGTGCGCAATGTGGGCCGGGTCCTGGGCATGCCGTATGGCGACGTGGACCGCATCGCGAAGCTAATCCCCGACGACCCGGGCATGAAAGTCACGTTGAAGAGCGCGCTGGAGCAGGAACCGGAACTGCAGCGCATGGTGAAGGAGGACCCGGAGATTCAACGGATGTGGCACCTCGCCACGCGTTTGGAGGGCACGATCGGCACGTGCGGCACACACGCCGCGGGTGTGGTGATCTGCGACCAGCCGCTGACCGACCATGTGCCGCTCTTTCAGGCGGCGGGCAGCGACATCGTCGCGACGCAATTCGAGATGAAGGGCGTCGAGGAAGTCGGCCTGTTGAAGATGGACTTCCTGGGGCTGCGCACCTTGACGGTCGTGCACGATGCCGTGCGGTTCGTGAAGGAGAATCGCGGCATCGATCTCGATATCGACAACCTCGAACCCAACGACAAGAAGGCCTACGCCCTGCTGCGCAGCGGCAAGACGATGGGCGTGTTCCAGCTGGAAAGCTCGGGCATGCGCGACCTCGCGAAGCGCATCGGTCTCGAAAGCCTGGAAGAGATCTGCGCGTTGATCGCGCTGTACCGGCCCGGCCCCATGCAATTGAAGGACCAGTACATCGAAAGCAAGCACCAGCCTGAGAAGGTGAAGTACGATCACCCGCTGTTGGAGCCCATCTTGAAAGAGACCTACGGCGTAGCGCTCTATCAGGAGCAGGTCATGCAGATCGTGCAGGCGATCGCGGGGTTCTCGCTGGGCCAGGCCGACATTCTGCGCCGCGCCATGGGAAAGAAGAAGGCCGACCTGATGGCCGAACAGCGCGACAAGTTTGTACAGGGCGCCAAGGCCAACAGGATCGATGCGACGCTCGCGGAAGCTCTGTTCGGAAAGATCGAGCAGTTCGCGGGATACGGGTTCAACAAGTCGCACAGCATGGCGTATGCCTATGTGGCGTACCAGACAGCTTTCCTCAAGGCCAACTTCGCAGCGGAGTTCATGGCGGCGCTGCTCACGAGTGAATCGGGCAACCTGGATAAGGTGGGCATTTACGTGGAAGAGTGCCGCCGCATTGGGATTACAGTGCTGCCACCTGACGTGAACGGTAGTTACACCGGATTCACGGTAGAAGGCGACTGCATCCGCTTCGGCATGGGCGCGATCAAGAACGTCGGCGAAGGACCGGTGGGAGCCATCACGCGCGAGCGCGATGCGAACGGACCGTTCAAGGATCTGTTCGATTTCTGCGGCCGCATCGACAGCCGCATGGTTAATCGCCGCGTAATTGAGAGCCTCAACAAGGCCGGCGCCTTCGCGAGCACCGGGTGGAACCGGCGTCAGGTCGAAGCGTCGCTCGATGCCGCGTTGAGCGAGGGACAACTCAGCCAGAAGGAACGGGCGGCCGGACAGACCTCGCTGCTGGACCTCATGGGAGGCGGAGAGGACGCGCAGGAGACCGTTCATCAGAAGCCGGACATCCCGGAGTGGCCGGAAAACGAGTTGCTGGCGTTTGAGAAAGAAATGCTCGGGTTGTACGTGAGCAGCCACCCCCTGGCGAAACATGCTAGGACCCTCGAACGGTTCACCTCGCACAGCCTGGATTCCTTTGCGGAGTTGCGCGAAGGCACGGAAGTCGTGATTGGGGGTCTGATCGGCACGGTGAAGCATCACACGACCGCCCGCGGAAACAAGAGGATGGCGTTTATCACCTTGGAAACCCTTGAAGGGCCATGCGAGGTCACGGTGTTTCCTGAATTGTACGAGGCCAAGTCGGGACTACTGGTAACCGATCTGCCGGTCATGCTGACCGCGAGCGTGAATTTCCGCAATGACGAGCCGGGGCTCATCGCGCAGGACATCATCCCAATCGAGGCCGCCGAGGAGAAGCTGACACGGGCCGTGCACATTCGCTTGGCGACCGTTGGTCTTGACGACATCATCCTGCAACAGTTGGCGGAAATCCTGGGCGCACGGCCGGGCAAGTGCGACGTCTATCTTCATTGCGTGACGCCGGAAATGGACGATGTCACCGTTCATGCCACCGACGCATGCAAGGTGGCGGCGAGTCAGGAACTCACCGCGCAGGTCGAGGACCTTTTGGGCGAGGAGACGCTGTGGTTCTCCGGGGGCAACGGGCTGCCTCGGCACGAGTGAGGCGCGATGGACCATCCGGTCATTCTTTTTGACGGTGTCTGCAACCTGTGCAACGCATCGGTGCAGTTTGTCATTCGCCATGACGGAAGCGGCCGCTTCCGTTTCGCGCCCTTGCAGTCGGAGACGGGCCGAAACCTGCTGGATCGATGCGGATGCGCGGGCGGGGACTTGGCATCCGTGGTGCTCGTGGAGGGGGATCGTTGTTACCGGGAGTCTACCGCGGCCTTGCGCGTGCTTCGCGGTTGTGACGGCCTGTGGCGCATGCTGTACGTGGGAATTGTAATTCCCCGGTTTCTGCGCGACGCCATGTACCGGTTGGTCGCGCGCAACCGCTACCGCTGGTTTGGCACGCGGGAACAGTGCATGATACCCACCCCCGAACTGCGCACGAGATTCCTGGAGTGAAACGAGCATGCCGCGTGACGATCGCATCCTTAACGCCATATCGTACATCGTCGTTTTCGCGCTTGGCGCGGCAGCCGGAGGAGCGTTTGGATTCTACGCCGCTGCCAGGCTCACATTTCGTTCTCGCATCTACGGCGTGGACAAGGACCTGGTCTACACGTTGGCCATACCGGCCACGTTTGTCGTGGTTGGCGCTCTCCTGGGGGGCATGGCCGCCGTGGCGTTTGCCGCACAGAGTCAATGGGAACCCACGTTGCACCTGACTCGGGATCGCAAGAAGGAGAAAAAGCAATGAGTACGCTGGCTATTCTTGGGGGCACGCCGGTGCGCACGGAGCCCATGGTTACTACAGGCAAACGCTTCGATGAAACCGAACTCCAGGAATTGAAAGAGGCGCTGGACCAGCAGACGCTCTTCTACTGGTTTGGCGAAAAGGTGAAGACCTTTCGCAAACAGTTCGCCGACCTGTATGGCATGAAGCATTGCCATATGGTCACCAGCGGCACCGCGGCCCTTCACGTAGCGACGGCGTCGATCGGGATCGGGCCGGGCGACGAGGTCATCACGACTCCCATCACGGATCAGGGGACCATTGTCGCCATCCTCGCGCAGGGCGGTGTACCAGTCTTCGCGGACCTCGACCCGCACAACTACGCGATCACCGCGGAGACTGTCGCGCCGTGCATCACCGCGAAGACCAAGGCGATCATCGTAGTTCACCTGGCGGGAAACCCTGCGGACCTGGACCCGATCCTCGCGCTCGCGAAGCAGCATGGCCTGCGGGTAATTGAGGACTGTGCCCAAAGCTACCTGTGCCGGTACAAGGGGCGCCTCGCGGGCACGATGGGCGATATCGGATGTTTCTCGTTGAACGACTTCAAGCACATCAGCGCGGGCGACGCCGGAATGGTGATCACAAATGACGATGCGCTCGCGGAACGGGCGGGACTCTACCTCGACAAGGGGTACCGGCGGGACGGATCGGGGCGGCGTCCGGAAATTCTGGCTCCAAACTACCGCCCAAGTGAGTTGCATGGTGCGGTGGCGATTGCTCAATTGCGCAAGCTGCCACATTTGTGCCAACGGCGGAACACTCTGGGGGACCGGCTGACCGCCGGCGTTCTGGGGTTGCCCGGCATTCATCCGCACAAGGTGCTGGAAGGTTGTGAGAGTTCTTACTGGTTCTACTTGGGCCGCATGGACCCGGCAGTCTTGGGGGTGAGCCGCGACGATTTCGTGAAGGCCGTCGCGGCGGAAGGAGTCCCTGTCTCCGCAGGGTATATCCAACGGATGGTCTATGAGTACCCCGTGTTGACGGAGCACCACGCCTACGACTCGTGCGCGTTCCCTTGGGACGGAGTATACGGGCGGCCCATCGAGTATGGGCCGGGGATGTGCCCGGTCGCGGAGGCCATCGAGGCGACAAGCTGGCGGGCGCCAATCACGGAGTTCATGACGGAACAGGACATCGACGACATTTCTGAGGCGGTGCGCAAAGTGGCGTGCCATTTCGCCCAAACCAGAACACGCTGAGGTATCAAAGAGGACTTCCGCGTGCCGGAAAAGGTCGGCCACGCAAGGACTTGCGCAACTTTGCGGTTTCGTGCATACTGGGAACCGAGCAGGGGCCACAAAGGTCGGAACAAGACGTTCATGAAACTCGAGACATCCCGATTCGGCACGCTGGAAATCGATCCCGAGTCCATCATTACGTTCACCCAGCCCA
>JADLCA010000699.1 GCA_020847495.1 Candidatus Hydrogenedentota bacterium
AATCTTCAGCAGCCGCGCTTCGCTCAGGATCATCGAGCGCACGGTGTGGTAATTGATCTTCCACGCGTGGGCCATGTAGTCCCAGAGCAGGTTGTTGTTCTCATCGAAGAGCGGGTACCACTCGCCGACCTTGTGGTTGATGACGTGGTCCATGACGAAACGGTGCACTTTCTCGTAGGCGTCAAGGTAGTGTTCGTCGCCGAAAAGGAGGTATGCATCGAGGAAACCCGTGAGGGCCTCGGATTGCTGCCAGAATTCCTTGTTGCGCTCGCGGGCGGGACCGTTGAATGGGCCCTCGCAGTAGATGCCGCCCCGCTCCCAGTCAACGCCAAACTGCGCGGCGTGGTCGAAGATCCTCTTGAGGGCGGGCTTGTACTTCTCGATGTCCAGGCCCAGCACCTTGATCGTGTGCAGCAGCAGCCAGGCGAACTCGATGTTATGGCCGTAGCTCGTGTTGTCGAGCGGGCGGCCTTCGCCTTCCTCGGCGTCACGGTCGGACCCCCAGACGTCGGCGAAGAGGATCTGACGCAACGGTTTCCAGTCCAGCGAGAACTGGGCCATGCCGAGTCCGTGCTCGGGGTGGAGGATTCGCCCGAAAATGAGGTCGACGATCTCCTGAGTCCGCTCTTTGTAGATGAGCGCCCCCGTCGCCTCGTAGAGGTTGGTGAAGGCCTCCATGAGGTGCATGTGCACGTCGAAGGACTTGCGGTCGCCGCCGTACTTGCCGGGCCGCTTCTTCGACCAGTCGTGCTCGAGGAACTCGTAGTACCCTCCGTGGCAGTTGTCGGCCGCGAGGGTCTGCAAGACCTCGTACGTCTTCACCGCCCACTCGATGCCCCGGTGATCGCCGGAGGCCATGCCGTATTCGCTCAGCGCGTAGATGGCGAAGGAGTGGCCGTACGTGAGCTTGCTCCTGTTGAGGGGCGTGCCGTCCTGTTGCGCGGTCCAGTACCAGCCCGCCAGGTCTTCATCCCAGAAATGGTCGATGAGAAAATCGACGCCCTGCTTGGCGATCTGGAGGAACTCGCCCTTGCCAATGCCCGCGCGATGGATGGATGAGTACGTGTAGATGCAGCGCGTCTGGCACAGGTGGGTCTTGACGGTTTCACCAGTGGGGTTGCCATTCTTGTCAAGGTAGGTCAGGTACCCGCCGTATTCTTTGTCGACCCCGCGGGTCAACCAGAACGGGAGCAGTTCGTCCCGCAAATGGTTCTGCACTTCCTGCAAAAACTGGTCGCAACGCTCTTTGGTATTCACGGCTATCCCCATCCTTCCGAAGCTGTTGCGCGGAGAGGCGTCCCCGCGCGGTTGGCTCCTAGTGTAGGTGTGGAACGCGTCCAAAGGCAAACGCCCGACCCGGAATTGCGCGATGCCCATTTCACCCGATGAGAGGTGGTCCAGCAGCACGCGAGGCGCCGGCACCATCGCCGGACATGGCGCGGGATTGTCCCATTTCGCACCTTGCCGCAGTTACTTTTCAGCGCTGTGGATTTCGCTTCAAACCATTATCTGATAGTACGTTAGCAGACCGGGGCCGCACCAAGCTCCCTGCGCATGGAAAATTGTCTGTTATACTGGATTTGGTGGGAAAAGAAGAGACTATTTGGTGACAAAGGCTGGAGTATTGTGAGGAGGCTTGCTGATGAAGAAAGTACCAACCGCGCGTGATTGCATGTCGATCTGGTTCGTTACGCTGCGCCCCGAGATGGATGTCTATGAAGCCATCGATCTCCTCGCCAGCAAACGCGCTTCCGGCGCGCCAGTGCTCGATGATGCCGGCAATCTGATAGGCATTCTGACCGAGAAGGACTGCCTGCGCGTCATCTCGAACGGGGCGTACGACCATTTGGTGGGAGGCACCGTGGCGGACTACATGTCCGCGGTCAAAGGCATGGTGACGGTCGATATGGATCTCTTCTCCGTCGCGCGTGAATTCCTGAACACGAACTTCGCGGTGTTGCCCGTGCTGGAGAACGGCAAACCGGTAGGACGTATCAGCCGCCAGGATATGCTGCGAGGCATTCAGTGCCTGCAACGCGAAGAAGCCCTTGAAAAGGCAAAGTACGCCGAAGATCTGAAGACCATGCAGTCGCCCAAGTCCATCGACGCACTCCAACGGCTGGCGGCAAACCAGCGTCCGGAGAACTTGGCGGCCTTGCTGAGCAACCGCCACCACTCAGGAGGTAAATGATCGAGAGAACTTGCTTCACATGAAGCAGGATGGACTGGGTCCCGGGCACGCGAGACGCTGTCCGGGACTCCTGTTTTGGGTGAGGGGACAGACCCCGTGTTTCGCTCCGCAAAGCCTACGCAAAAGACGGGGTCAGTCCCATTCAACTGGGGTCAGTTCATCCTCAGCACGAGGCTCACGCTTGTCCCAGCGCCGTCTTCCGCGACGGCGCAACGCGCGGTGCCCCAGCCTTCCACGCGGCCGGATGCGTTTGTCAGCCACGCGAACACCGTGTATTCGCCGGGCGGCACGGCACTGAACTCGAACGATCCGGGGCCTTTTGCTGCGGCATTCGCGACCGATTCCTGCGCGAGAGACAACACCGTTTCGAGCGTCACCTCGCCGGCGTCGATACTCCCCGGGATCAGCGCGATGGGTACCTGCCGGTCCGCGGGCACACCGCTGATTGTCCCCCGCACGATGCCACGCCCGTTGAATTCGATGTTGCGCACAAGCGCCTCCCCCGGTGCGATGTCGAACTCGAGCTTCTGAGTTACGCTGACGAATGGCGCTTCTATCACGACCGAGGATCGCAAGGTGGCGTGGCCCGCGGCCACGGGCGCGAGGATGTAAGAGCCGTCTGCGCTAACCTGCGCCCTGTGCGTCTGCTTGCCTTCCGGCGATTCCAGGGTCAGCATCACGAAGCCTTGTGATACGGGCGCGCCCTGATACAGCACATGCCCTTCGAGCGAAGCGTCCTCGGCGGGAAACTCGAGGATAACCTCGGTCTCGCCTCCAGCCTCGATGGTGATTGCACGCGCGAGGTTCCTCCCCAGGGGATTACTTTGATCTCCTGCGCCGATGGTTGCCGAGACGTTGTAGTCGCCCGCGGGGACGTTGTCGAAGCGGAACGCCCCGTCCTCTTTGATCTTGCGATTGGGCGTGCCGTATGCGGCGGCTTCCGCCGAAAGCAGGTTGGAGGCCATGAGTCCAACTTCCGCACCCACGGCAGGTTGGCCATCGACGAGGACCTGCCCGTAGACCGACCCCATGTTGTTTCGGAGGACAAGCTGGATCGGAAGTGCAGTCTCATCGTAAAACGCCGCGCCCGTGCCCGCCTCGGCATGCCACGCGGAAACGACGCGGAAGCTCTTTCCCGTATCTTCGAGGCGGAACTGTCCCGCCGCATCAGATTTGGCGATGGCCTGCGTTTCACGTTGATCGGCAGTTGTGGGCGTGCGGCCCGCGAACAGGAAGGCCCCTTCCACCGGCGCGCCGCGCTCATCGACGACGGTCCCTTCCACGACTGCTCCGCGCTCCAATCGCACATCCACGCCGGTAGTCTCGCGGCCTGGGACGACTGTCACGGGTGTGCTGGATTCCTTGTATCCCTCCGCGGTGATGATGACCTCATTTCTTCCGGCGTCCACGCCCTCGACCCGGAACCGGCCTTCTTCATTGTTCACTTGCACGGGCTCATCCGCCCGTCCTTGCGCGCGGACGGTGAACGAAGTGACCGGCATTCCCGTGTCCGCATAGCGCACTTGGCCCGACACGGTGCCTCGGTCTTCGAGGATGATATCCAAAGGTCCGGTCGCGGGTTCCTTCAGGGTATCCATGTGCCGGGAATAGTCCGGATGCGAAACAGTCAGCAGGCACGCACGGAGACCGGCAAGCTCAAAACTCCCGTCATCTGCCGACGTTGTTGTCGCCACTTCCTTGAAGTTGGCGAAGTCTTGGGCGCGAATCGACGCACCCTCCACGGGCTTTCCGCGTGTGTCGAGCACGCGGCCCTTCAACGTCCACCCGCCCTCGGGGCCGGATGCTGCCGCGGTCTGATCCGAAGCACGCAACTGAATACCATCGACCTGCTGGCCCCAAGAGACCTTGATGCGCTGCAGGACTAGCGCCTCGTGCGGAGCCCAGCCGTACATCTGCTCGTCCTCGCCGGGCATGCGAGGGTTCCAGGCAAGGTCGTATTCGCCCTCGGCCAGGCCGGACATCACGAATTCCCCCTGTTTGCCAGTCTTGGCGAAGCGTGAGCCAAAGTACCCCGAGACGGTTGAGCGAGCCATGACATTCACGCCGGCGAGCGGTTGCCCGAGACGGTCCGTGAGACGCCCAGAGACACGTGCGCCGGGCTGGAGCACCAGCCGCACGTCTTTCAGTCCACCTCTGGGAACGCTGAACGGACCCGATATGGGGCTCGTCCGCGCATCCCGCTCTGCGGGAGTGGCCTCTCGTACGCCGTTTCCGCTATACCGATAGCTCGCACTCGTTCGGCCCTCTGTCGCCGCAACCAGCACTTCAGCGGTCACGGGGAAGCCTCCAGCCTTGAAGCGCCCATCGGCCCACGTCGAAGCGCCCGGAAACACGCCAGCCCCGTGAAAGCTCACCCCTGCGTCCGCGACCGGATTTCCGGCGGTGTCCACCACGACTCCGGAGATGGTTTCACCGACGATGGCCTTGAAGTCCGGCAAAGTCTGCGTGCCATCATCGACGACCTCAAAGCGCCGAGTAGAGTCATTCTTCGCGAAGCGCAGTTCCACTTCGTATTCCTGCGCGTCGCCGGGTTCCCGCGTGGTCCAGGTACTCATGCACAGCAGTTTGTAGCGTCCCGGCGCCAGTCCTGTGATTCGGTATCGTCCCTCTTCGTCGGTGTGTCTGCTCTGATCCTCGTACCCGTGAAAGACCCCTGTGCCGTCATCGGGATTGTAGATCACGAGCACGCCTTTCAATGGCTCGCCCGTTTCCTGCTCGCGCACGAAGCCTTCGACGGTTGCTCCCGGGACTGCGGACGGAGTGCCCGCCGCAGGTGCAGCCGCGGGCGCGTTGTCCGGTTTCATAAGCTCGGACTCGCGCGGGGGAATCGCTACGGGAGGCGTGCTCGCCGCAAGCCCCGCTTCGCTTTGCACACTGGCGGGCGTCACGGGCGGGACTCCCTGCGAGCGCAGAACGGCGAATCCGATGCCGCCTACCGCCAGCAGCGCCGCGAGGATGGCCGCGATACCTTTCAGAGACAGCAGGCCCGCGGTAACTCCCGCGCCCGCCTGAGTCGCGCCCGCGTATACTGCGAGATTCCCGAGACTCGCGGCGAGGCCCGCGGGCACGGCGATCGCTTCGCTCAGGTTCGCGGTGAGAAGCGTCGTGAGCGCGGCCAGAGATACCGCCACACCGCGCTTTTCGAGACTTGCGCGCACCATCTGCAAAGCGCGGTTGATGCGCTGCGAGATGGCCGAGCGCGTGACGCCTTCCGCGTCGGCGAGTTGCTGTTGCGGAACGCCTTCGATGAAATGGGCGATGACCGTGTCGCGCACGTTGTCCGGGAGTTCGTTGATGGCGGCGTCAACGTGCTCGCGAAGATCGTTCCAGGTCGGCTCAACGGCAGCGGGCGAATGCTCGACGAAGGTCTCTTCGCGCGCGCTCCGCGCCTTGGTGCGGCGCAGGTGATCGATGGCGAGGTTCACCGCGACGCGGTGCAGCCACGCGCCCAGCGAGCCACGGATAACCGTGCTCGTACGCGCGAGCCGGAGGAAGCACTCCTGCGTGACATCCTCCGCGTCCGCGGCGTTTCGCAGCATGCGCAGCGCCGTGGCGTAAACCATGCCCCCGTGCCGCTCGCACAATCCGTGAAACGCTGCCGCGTCCCGCCGCTCCAGCCACGCCTGCGCCAATGCCTGCTCCGTCATCATTGCCTCCTCGCGAATACGATAGTACTTCGTTCTCCGCAAGAAAGACGAAGCCGCGCGGTTGAAGTTAAGCAAGCGGGGATACCTGTGTTCCTGGGGGTTCCCGCCTTGGAGAGCGATTTGTCACGCTGACCTCGCACCCGTCTCGGTTTGTACCCCAATGCGACACAGGCGCCCCAGGCCTGTGTCCCATTCTGAGCCCTGCTCCGAAGAGGGAATGGCTCACTCCTGCGGCGGGTTGAGTAGCTGCCCGGCACTGCGCGGATTCTCGCGCGCCCATCGTTCCCATGCGAGCATCGTTTCGCGGTATTGGCCCAAGGCATTGGCGTCGCCCGCCACCTGCGGCCAACTACCCTCTGGGAACGAACCGTTGTTAACGCGCCACGTGCGTTCGAGTTGGCTGACGATGGACTTGGCAGTTGCGAATCGGATATCCGTAGGCTGTGCGGCCGCATTCGCAAACCACTCCGCCAATTCCAGCCCCTCGTACCGGGCGAGGTAACGGGCCGCCGTGTCGCGAATACTCTCCTCCGGGTCGTCGACGAAGTGTTCAAGAGCTTCGCGAACACGATCGTCCTTCACCTTGCTCAGCGACCTCACAAGCCTCCCACGGGCGCGCACATCGTTTATGTGGGCGGCCGTCATGAGATGAATGAGTGCACTTCGGGCGATATCATCCCGCTCGCAGCCCTTGTATCGCCGGTATAGCGCGTCGAGCCCACGCACGGCGGCATCCTGCTCACCGGGCGTGCCGTAATTCAGAAGCTCGGCAAAGTAGGACATCGCCTCCGGGTACGCGATATCGAT
>JADLCA010000700.1 GCA_020847495.1 Candidatus Hydrogenedentota bacterium
GACTTAGGATCCAGTATCGCAAGATGTGCGGGTTCAAGTCCCGCCTCGCCCACCAACCATGAAGCGATAAAAGAGCAATGGCAGAGAACGAATCCCCGGAATCCGGCGTAGTCGAAGAGAAACCCAAAAAGAAGGGCAAGCGCGCCGCCGCTGCTGCTCAGGAGCATGACCACGGCCATGACCATGAGCACGGCCATGACCACGATCACGCGCACCACCACCACGACGAGGACGAAGAAGAGTTCAAGTTCGTGGAAGAACCCGTCTTCGATGTCGACTACAAAGGTGAGTGCGCCTACGAAGTCAAAGTGACTATCCCTGCGGCCAACAAGAAGAAGCAGGCCGACGAGATGTACGATGAACTCAAGCACGACGCCGAAGTTCCGGGTTTCCGCCGCGGCCGCGCGCCTCGCCAAATCCTGGAGCGGCGCTTTGCCAAGGTCGTTCGCTCCGAGGTAGATGGAAAACTCGTGGGCGCCTCCTTCCGAAAGCTCATCAAGGATAAGGAACTCAAACCCATCGCCCTTCCCGATATCGACGGCCTGGACGACAAAGCCGAGCGCAAGGATGAGGATCCTATCGTTTTCACCCTCAAGTTCGAGGTCGCTCCGCGCGTAGAACTGGGCAAGTACCGCGGCGTCAAAGTCGAGCGTCCAATCGTCACTGTTAGTGACAAGGACATCGATGAGGCCGTCGAGGAGTTCCGTAGCCGCTACGCGACCTTTGAGACGCTTGCCGACGGCGTAGCCGCTTCCGGCGATCAGGTTATCATCGACTTCAAGGGCACCGTGGACGGGGAGCAGTTCCCCGGCGGTTCCGCCACGAACTACCCCTATATCCTTGGAACCCAGCGTTTCTTCTCCGAGTTTGAAGACGTCCTCCTCGGCTGCTCCGCGGGCGACGAACTCTCCACCGAAGTGAAACTGCCGGAGGATAGCCCCAACGCCGAACTGCGTGACAAGACGGCCCTGTTCACCATCTCCGTGAAGGAGGTCAAACGCCGCAGTCTGCCGGCGCTGGACGCGGAATTCGCCAAGAAGGCCGGTGCCGAAAGCGTGGACGCCTTGCGCGAACGCCTGGCCAAGCAACTTCAGGACAACTCCCGCGAAACCAGCGAACGCATCGCGCGCGGCCGCGCACTCGATGCGGTCATCGAGAAGAGCACGTACGAGATTCCCAAGAGTTTGATCGCCAGCGTTGCGCAGAACTACGTCGAGGAAGAAGTGCGGCGCCTCATTCGCATGCGCGTCCCCGTCGACCAAATTGAACAGCGCATGGAGGAAGTCAAAAAGCAGGCCGACGAATCCGCCATCGACGAGATCAAACGCACGGTGACCCTCAACGAAATCGGTGAAGCGGAAGGCATCGAAGTTACAGACGAAGACTTCGAGTCCGAAGCCTCCACAATCGCCATGCAATTGGGGATGCAGACCGATCTGGTCAGCCGCTATATTTCCGAGGAGACGGACCGCCGCAGTATGTACGAAAGCCGGATCTTCCGCGCCAAGGCGATGAACGCCGTCATGGAACACGCCAAGATCACCGATAAAGAAGTGCCCAGCGACGAAATCGAGGAAGCAGAGAGTAAATGAGCAGCTCCATGCAGCATCCCCTGTACGTGCGGGCCGTCACCATTTACGAGCAGACGAGCCGCGGCGAGCGCCCCTATGATATCTATTCAAAGTTGCTCGCGGACCGCATTATCTTCCTGGGAATGCCGATTGACGATTACGTGGCGAATTACATCATCGCCCAGATGCTCTTTCTCGAAGCCGAAGACCCTGACAAAGACGTCTTCCTCTATATCAATTCGCCCGGTGGCAGCGTCACGGCCGGCCTCGCTATCTACGATACCATGCAGTACATCCGGCCGAACGTCTCCACTATTTGCCTCGGACAGGCCGCCAGCATGGGCGCGGTCCTCATGTGCGCCGGCTCGAAAGGCAAACGGTTCGCGCTTCCCTACTCACGCTTCCTGCTCCACCAGCCCATGGGGGGGATTCAGGGCCAAGCCTCTGACATCGATATCCAGGCCCGCGAGATCAAGCGCATCGGCGCGATGAAAGATGAGATTCTCGTCAAGCACACCGGCCAACCCATCGAGAACATCCGCCGCGACAGCGACCGGGACTTCTTCATGGGTGCTGAAGAGGCCAAGGCCTACGGCCTGATCGACGAAATCCTGCATCGTTAGCCTGGGCGCTCCGCTGCCGCGCAACCCCATGACGTGCCGGGGGATTACGCTAAGAGCGGGACGTGTTGTCTCCTAAAAGCTTGCACAGAGTGCCGAAAGGCTGGCAGAATACAGAGAGAGGCGTCGCTTGCCGGCAGGCTCGGGAAGAAAACTGTTGACAAGCGCTTCTTAAACTGCTATAAATCGGGTGAACGTGGCAGTTCATTAGGGAGGTTTATATGGCCCCACATCGCGCCCGAGGTGATGTTCATACCTGTTCCTTCTGCGGTAAACGCCATGACGAGGTCAGCAAACTCATTGCCGGGCCCGATGTGAATATCTGCGATGAGTGCGTCAGTCTTTGTGGCGAGATTGTTGCGGAAGACAGGGCGCGAAAAGGAGTTACGCGTAGCCTGCGCGTTCCGAAGCCCGCCGAGATCAAGGATTTTCTTGACCAGTACGTCATCGGTCAGGAACGCGCCAAGCGCATCCTCTCCGTTGCCGTCCACAATCACTACAAGCGCATTGCCTCCGGCGGCGAAATCGACGGCGTCGAAATCCAGAAGTCCAACGTTCTCCTGGTTGGTCCCTCCGGTTGCGGCAAGACCCTGCTCGCCCAGACCTTGGCTCGTCTACTCGACGTTCCCTTTGCGGTCGTGGATGCCACTACCCTGACAGAAGCCGGCTATGTGGGCGACGACGTCGAGAATATCATCCTCAAACTCCTCCAGGCCGCCGATTTCGACCAGAGCCGCGCCGAGATGGGCATCGTCTACGTGGACGAAATCGACAAGATCCACCGCAAGAGTGACAGCCCATCCATCACCCGCGACGTCTCGGGCGAAGGCGTGCAGCAGGCCCTCCTGAAGCTGCTGGAAGGCACCGTGGCCAACGTGCCGCCCCAAGGCGGCCGCAAGCATCCGCAACAGGAATGCATCCAGGTGGACACAACAAACATCCTGTTCATCTGCGGCGGCGCGTTCAACGGCCTCGAACAAATCATCGAACGCCGCACGCGCAAGACCGTCATCGGGTTTAACGCTGAAATCCACAGCAAGCGAGAGCGCCGTATCGGCGAGATCCTTGCCATGGTCGAACCGGAGGACCTGATCAAGTACGGCATGATCCCGGAATTCTCCGGCCGACTTCCCGTGATTGCCACGTTGCATGAGCTGACCAAGCCGGACTTGATTCGCATCCTCACTGAACCGAGGAATGCCATTATCCGGCAGTATCAGAAACTGTTCCAACTCGAGAACGTGAAGCTCCACTTCCAGGATGAGACCATCGAAACCATCGCCGACCTTGCCATCGAAAAGGAAACGGGCGCGCGCGGTCTTCGCAGTATCCTCGAAGAGTCGATGCTGGAGATTATGTACGAGATCCCCTCGCGCAAGGATGTGCGGGAGTGCGTCATTACGCCCGGCGTGGTACGTGACAGCGAAGAACCGCTGTTGGTGTATGAACACGAGGAAGAAACGTTCGGAGAGCAGGGCCGTACGGCCATGGCCTGATAGGGCAGCATCCGCGTTCTGAAGCCGTTCTTACATAGGGCCCTCAAGTTTCTGGCGCAAGAGGGTGCATTGCTTTGATGCCGGAAGGGCGTGTCCCTTCCGGTATTTTTCCGTTGCGCCGCACGGGACTGACCCCGTCTTTCTCGTAGGCTTTGCGCGCCGGGATTCCTATCTCGGCGCTGAAACGCGATGTTCCGGTGCGACCCGTCCGCACTGCTATTGACCCTGGAGGGGCAAAGATGTCTGCCAAACCAAAGATCCCGGTCGAGTCCGACCGGCTGCCGCTGCTGCCTCTTAAAGATGTAGTGGTTTTCCCGAGAATGGTGGTCCCGCTGCTCGTGGGGCGCCAGTCCTCCTTGATTGCCGTGGAGGAAAGCCTGGCCTCGGGACATCCCCTGTTCTTGTGCACCCAGCGCGACCCCTCCGTAGAAAGCCCCAAGCCTCAGGAATTGCACGAAGTGGGTGTGGCCGCGGGAATCCTCCAGACCCTTCGCATGCCCGACGGCACCATGAAGGTCGTCGTCGAGGGCCTCGGACGCGCCCGCCTCGTGCGCATGCGGGAACGCGGCGGTTTCATCGAAGCCACGGTGACCCGCGTTGAGGAAACCCCGCTGGAAGGGACCAACGCCGAGCCCCTCATGCGGGCCACCCTCAACCAGTTCGAACAATACGTCCGCCAGAGCGGCCGTGTGGCCCCGGAAATCGTCTCCTCGCTGCGCGGCGTCAATGAGGCGAACACGCTCGCAGACCTCATCTGCGCCTACTTGCCCCTGCGCGTGGAAGAGCGCCAGCAACTCCTCGAACGCGTGGTCGTCGAGGAGCGGCTTGAACTGCTTTCGTCGATATTGATGCGCGAGGGCGAAATGCTCGAAATGGAGCGCAAAGTCCGTGACCGCATCCGCGAGCAGATGGACCGCAGCCAGCGGGAGTACTACCTGCACGAACAGCTCAAGGCCATTCAGCAGGAGCTGGGCAACCGCGACGGCAGCGACGAATTGGCCGAACTGCGCGAGTTGATTGACAAGGCCGAGATGCCTCAAGAGGTCAAAGAAAAGGCCATGCGCGAACTCGGCCGCTTCGAGCGCATGCCCGCAATGAGCCCCGAAGGCGCCATCATTCGCACCTACCTCGAGTGGCTTGCCGATATGCCCTGGACAAAGCGATCCCGTGATTCGCTTAACCTTGTCCACGCCAAAACAGTTCTCGACGAGGACCACTACGGCCTGAGCAAGGTGAAGGAACGCATCCTCGAGTTTCTCGCCGTCCGCAAACTGAGCCGCAGCACCAAAGGTCCCGTGCTGTGCCTGGTGGGACCTCCCGGTGTAGGTAAAACATCCCTCGGCAAATCCATCGCCCGCGCCATGGGCCGGCAATTCGTTCGCATCTCGCTGGGCGGAGTGCGCGATGAGGCCGAGATCCGCGGTCACCGGCGCACCTACATTGGCGCGCTTCCCGGCCGCGTCATTCAAAGCATGAAGAAAGTCGGCGTCAAGAACCCCGTCTTCATGCTCGACGACATCGACACGATGAGCATGGACTTCCGGGGCGACCCTTCTTCCGCGCTGCTGGAAGTGCTCGATCCCGAGCAAAACCGCAATTTCAGCGATCACTACTTGGAAGTCGATTTCGATCTTCACGAGGTGTTCTTCATCACCACGGCCAACAGCGAGTATGAGATTCCCGGACCTCTCCATGACCGGATGGAGGTGGTACGGCTCTCCGGCTATACCTTGCATGAGAAGGAGCGTATCGCGCGCCTCTTCCTCGTGCCGAAACAGATGAAAGAGGCTGGCCTCACGGACCGCTCGATTCGCTTCGCTGAATCCGGCCTGCAGACGATTATCCAACGCTATACGCGAGAGGCCGGTGTGCGCGAGTTGGAACGGCAGATTGCCCAGGTGTGCCGCAAAGTCGCGCACAAGGTTGTATCGAAGCCACGCTCCCGCCTCGTCACGATAAACGACGTGCGCGTGCAGGAGCTGCTCGGACCCCCTGAATACAGCGATTTGCGCGCGGACGCCAAGCCACAGGCGGGTGTATCCGTTGGCCTTGCGTGGACATGGGCGGGGGGCGATATCCTGCACATCGAAACCAGCACGATGCAAGGGAAAGGCGCCCTCACGCTGACCGGGCAACTGGGGGAGGTCATGAAAGAATCCGCGCAGGCCGCCTACACCTACCTGCGGGCCCATGCGAAAGCGCTCAAGATTCCGCCCAACTTCTACCGCAATCTCGACATGCACGTTCACGTACCCGAAGGCGCAATCCCCAAGGATGGACCCTCCGCTGGTGTCGCGCTTGCCGTGTCCATTGCTTCCGCTCTGCGCAACAAGCCGCCGCGTCCCGCGCTCGCCATGACGGGAGAAATCACCCTGCGCGGGCGGGTCCTGCTGGTCGGCGGCATCAAGGAGAAGGTCCTTGCCGCGCACCGCGCCGGCATCCGCACCGTAATCCTCCCCGCGGAGAACGAGAAGGACTTGCACGAGATTCCCTCGGACGTCCGCTCCGGCATCACCTTCATCTTCGTCAACGAAGTGGAAGAGGTGATGCGTGCCGCGTTTGACGCGCCGTCCCGCATCGCGCGCAAGCCCAAACGGAAAGCACGCAGATGAGAGTTGTACAGGCCACCTTCGTGAAGAGCGCGCTTCGCCCCGAACACTATCCGCGCGACGGACGTCCGGAACTGGCCTTCGTGGGCCGCTCCAACGTCGGCAAGTCCACCATGTTGAACGTGCTCCTGAACCGAAAAGGACTCGCCAAGACCAGCAAGACGCCCGGCAAAACGCAGACCGTCAATTTCTTCGACGTGAACGGCGATGTCTACTTCGTCGATCTGCCGGGTTACGGATTTGCACGAGTCTCGAAAGCGCTTCAGGAACAATGGGCGCAGATTTTGACCAGCTACCTTGTTGGGCGTGCTCCCCTGCGCTTGGTCGTGCACCTGGTGGACGCACGGCACAAACCCGGGGCCAATGACCAGGAACTCCTGGACCTCATCGAGCGCGCAGAGAAGCCGACCATTATCGTGGCGACCAAAGTGGACAAACTCGCCACGACGGAGCGCGCACGTGTTGCCGATGACCTGCGCGAGAATCTCGGGCTATGCGATGACGCTCTCATCATCCCTTTCTCATCCGTCACGAAAGCGGGCCTGCGCGAACTCTGGAATGTAATAGATGAACAGCTTCAATGACCGATCGCTTCACTAGCGGGCGCTTGATGTGGCCCATTGCGAGTTTGATTCCGGACGTTTGAAGGGTACAATGGGGGGAGCATTTGGGGAAGGCAGTTTGAGGGTGGACTGTCTTTCACCCAGTGTGTGTGGAGTCCCGAATGGATTTTTTGAAGCGCATTTCGGATTTGATGACGCAGCCTCCCGGAACAGAATCAACCACGCAGTCAAACGGACTACTGGACGCCCCGCCAACCCAGCCCGAACCGTCAAGCGCCACGCTCGGACAGCTTGTGAAGACCCTGGTGGCCGCGCCCGACCTGGAACACGCTTCCGCGGTGAAGGCCATCGCGGAGCTGAAGGCCATCGCGAACCAGTCCGGCCTGTACGTCGTGGCATCCAAGATGCGTTACCAGTTGGACGCGATGCCGAGGGCCGACACGAATGGCATCGTCAACTGGAAAGACCGGGCGTATGTGCTCGCGGCGGATTTCATTTACCAGCATATCATGCGCGAGATCCGCGCTATTGGGGCGGAAGACCGCCCGGCCTCTCCGAATATCTTTCGCGGTTATTGCAACGAACTGGTGGCCTGTCTGCTGTACGGCAGGAATGTCCGGCGCGCCATCGAAATGCCCATCATGATCGTCGAGGATCTCGTGCACACGGCCATTGATTCGGGCCGGAACCGCGACGCCCTCATCGAACTGGCGGATGTCCTGCTCCAGGCGACTGTGACGCAGTCGCTCACCAAGTTCGAGACCGATCAGCGCGATCGCATCCGCCGCCGCCAGGAAGCCAAGCGTGGCGACAACCCGTCTACGCCCCCTTCCGACGCAGGCTCAGTACTGAGCGCCGACTGCGTTGCCTACGCGCAACGCCTGCAGGCCGCCGTCGACGCCCTGAGGAAGAACTGCGCGGCACTTCCCGCCGTGCCGCCTCCTGCGCCACAGGCGGAAGTTTCGGAACGGGCGAAATTCGCCCAGTACATTCAGCAGTTGGCGGGCCTTGCGGACCGAATCGGGTACACCACCTGCTCCGCGACCCTGCGCATTCGCCTCGGCGCCATCATCGAATCCTCCGATCCTCCACGGACCGCCGCCTTGTACCGGCACGCGGCCGCTCAACTGGAAACTCTGGGGAATGTGGAACGCGCACTGCTCTTCAACAAGCTCGGCGCGCGCCGCTTCCGGCTTGCGGCCGAGGTCTACGCGCGTGTCGGCGAACCTCAGAAGGCCGCCTCATTGCAGATGGGGCTTGTCCGGCAGTGACCGTCCATCGGGCTTTCTGATATAAGCAGGATCATGCAAGCGGAAGACCGGCCCATTCACTTTTCCTCGGAGTTGATTCACGCGCCCAAGCCACTGCACGTGCCGGCGCTGCAGCGCCTCTATTTCGAGTTGTCACAGACCCGCGCCGCCTACATGAACACCGACTTCTCGCCCCAGGCTCCGCCGCGGTTTCATTCCCGCCGCGGCCGCCAGAGCCAGTCCTTGCTGGTATTCCTGCCGGATCGTCTTCTCGTGGCCGAGGAATGGGTGGACCTCTCGTTCCGCGATTTTCTCGACCGTCTCGATACCGTCGCGCACCACGCGATTCCCCTGTTGGAACTCGGGGCGATCCAGGCTCAAGTCGGAACCGTGCGCACCACCTTCGCGCTCACGCATTTCCAGGATGCCCGCGCATTCCTTCTGGAACGCGTCTGCGCGCAGGAGGGTCGGCTTGCGCCGTTCCTTGCAAGACCCGTCGCCGTGGGGGGGCTGCGTTTCGTCCTTCCCGCAACCCCCGAGCATCCCGGCAACCTGCACGTCACCATCGAGTCATATCAACGCAGCCGGAATGAAGTTTACGTCGAGGTAAAAGGCATCTACCTAAACCAGAACATCACTGCGGACAACGCATCCCAATTAAGCGAGAATCTCAAACGCGTGCGCGACTTCATTTCTCAATCCGTGCAGCCTTACCTGGCCCAATTCGATCTGTCCACCGGGGCACGCGACTGACCGTGTGTCTTACGAGGCGGCAGCGAGGTCCCCTGTAGTCGCTCTCACTTGGTTTTCGACACTGCGTATGAATATACGAGGCCCAAGAAACGCGGTTACAAACCGCGTCTACTTTGCATCTCTCATTTGGGGCTTGTCTTGGAGCGAGTGGCGCAATTTGCGGAATCAGGCCGTCTTTTCACCAGTGCCAACGCATGACCAGGCCGTTGGAAGTTCTTGGATTTCCAATCTTACGGTGTGTTCACATATCCTTCCTTGGGCGCCACGGAGACGAGGGGATCGGATGAATACCGAGGAGGGCAAGAAAGTAGAGGCGGCTTATAGTCGCGTTTCTTCGCGCATGTCGCGTGACCACGAGGAAGTGCAGTTACCAAAGTACTTCGACAGGAATCAGCCCATCGAGCGTCTATCCGGAAACCTCCCTCATTGGCGTCAGGATGGTGTTATCTATTTTGTGACGTTTCGTCTCGCTGACTCGCTGCCGCAATCGCGTTTGAACGTATGGAAGAGAGAACGCGATGAATGGCTCAAAGCACATCCGGAACCGCAAACCCCGGAATTGCGACGGCAATATCACGAGCGATTCTCTGCGCGCTTCCATCGCTGGTTGGATGAGGGACACGGCTCGTGCATCCTGAGCGTCCCTGAGAATAGGGTAATTGTCGAAGAAGCTCTATGTGGTTTAGATGGCCTGCGTTACTGTCTGGATGAGTTCGTCGTGATGCCGAACCACGTGCATGTCTTGGTCGCACCGACAGGAGATCACACGCTTTCGTCGATCCTGAAAAGCTGGAAGTCGTTCACTGCAAGAGCGATCAACAGTCAGCGGGGCACATGTGGTGCGCTCTGGCAAAAGGAGAGCTTTGACCACATGGTCCGGTCCCCAGCCAGCCTTGAGCGCTTTCGCGAGTACATACGCAACAACCCAAAGCCGAAAGCAAAGTAGACGCGGTTTGTAGCCGCGTTTCTTGGGCCTCGTATATTCATACACAGTGTCGAGAATAACAGCGCATTGTATCCCTAAAAGCTCGCGGCTTCAGGGAATGGGATCTGAAAGCATGCGCAAAAAATGTGACGCCGTGTATAAAATCAAAGGAAATGAAGTCCTCGCGAACCACTTCTCCGGATATGAATACTCTCGCCGTATCCATACTGCTGCCCTTCCGAAACGCGGCAAAGACGCTGGACACGGCCGTCGCCTCCATTCGCGCCCAGACCTTTACGGACTGGGAATTGCTGTTGATCGATGACGGTTCGCGGGACGAGTCATCCTCGATCGCTCGACACCATGCTTCTGAAGACCGACGCATCCGCGTGCTGTGCCAGGACCCCTTGGGCATAGTCGAAGCACTCCGCCTTGGATCGCGAGAGGCCCGAGGCCGCTACCTCGCCCGGATGGATGCCGACGACGTGTCTCTCCCAAGCCGCTTGCAGCAGCAGTACCTGCGCATGGAAGATGAACCGTGCCTGGGGATGATTGGCACCCAGGTGCGCATGGCTGGCCCGCGCATCGGCAGCGGGCGCAAACGGTACGAAACCTGGATGAACGCCCTGTGCTCCCATGAGGCCATCATCCGCGAGTTGTTCGTGGAATGCCCCATTGCGCATCCCGCCTTCATGATGAGGCGCACCGCTTTCGACGAAGCTGGCGGATACCAGGATCGCGGCTGGGCCGAAGACTATGACCTTGTCATGCGGCTCTGGCTCGCCGGTGTCCGCTTTGCGAATGTGGGCCATGTCCTACTGGAGTGGAGGGAGCAACCAGGGCGCCTCTCCATGCGCGACCCGCGCTACAGCCCGGAGCGATTCCGCGACCTCAAACGGCGCTACCTTGAGTGCAGTTACATGCGGGGACCCATGTCGCGCACCTTCATCCAGTGGGGCGCGGGGGAGGTGGGGAAGCTGTGGCTGCGCGAATGGACTACACCGGTGCCCGCCGCGGTCGTGGATATCAACCCCAGGAAGATTGGCCGCCGGATTCACGGTATAACGGTGATCTCACCCGATGAGTTGCCTCCACCCGGCCATGCGTTCACTGTTATCGCGGTAGGCGCGCCTGGAGCCCGCGATGAAATCCGCGATTGGATGACTCCCCGCGGCTATATCGAATTAGAGGACTATCTCTTCATCGCGTGAAGTGCCGGCCGGCCTCGCGTCTACCCTTTCGTCCCCTTGCGCGAAACGTGGGGGAGACTCCACAGAACCAGTGCCGCGGCAAGCAGTACCAAGAGATCGCCGGACGCACCGCCCGCCGGCAACGCGCGCGAGGGATCCGCATGACAGCACAAGGGTGGTTCGATGCCTTTTGCGGTCTCGTAACCGGCCTCCGTCCACGCATCAATACCGTCCGGCATGGCGTGTACCCGCGTGAATCCGTTGTCCGCGAGTATGGCGGCGGCCGTTGTGCTCAGGCCGCACGAGCCGGACGCGCAATACACGACGATGTCCTCGTCCAGCCAGTTTTCAAGTTCCCCGATGCGGTCATCAAGACGGTCCGCGGGAATGTTGCAGGCACCCGCAATATGGCCCGCGCAGAAGAAGAACGGAGTGCGGACATCCAGGATCAGCGCACCGCCCTGCTGAAGCCGGCGGGCGTTCTCGACACTCACCTCGTCAAATCCCGCGTCCGAGGACTCTGTCTCGTAGTCCGCCTCCTGCCACGCGGTGAGCCCGCCGAGCATGTTATGGATTCCCGTGAACCCATTGTCCACGAGGGTCTGAGAAGCGGTCGCGCTTCGCCCGCCCACCCCGCAATACACCAGTATGTCCGTGCTCTGCAGGTCCGCAAGTTCGTCAAGACGGTCCGCCAGCTCGGTCACGTTGATGTTGTGTGCTCCGGGAATGTGCGCAAGACGAAACTCGGCAGTACTGCGTACGTCGAGCGTGAACATCCCGCCCTGCCACATCGTATGCGCCTCTTCAACGCTCACATCGGTGTACGACTGCGCTTGAGCGAGACCCGGCAATCCAGCCATCAGCGCCAGGCATATCGCTCTCGCCCAGAAGCCACGCTGATCCGAACCGCGTTTGATTTCGATTGATCGAAAGTGACACATCGCGCGTTCCCCCATTCATACGCCGGAATCGTGCGTCCGGCGGACCCGTGGTCCAGTCCCCATGCATATGGTATTCCAGGTTGTTGTCAAAACGCGAACGGGCCGGGGTTACCGCGTCCTTCGCACGCAGCGATTGCGCGACAGTAGAACAAAGGCGTAGAGGCAACTGAGGATCATCGCGACAACACTGATCGCCAAACCCACAATGAAACTCCGCGGGAAGTACGAGAACTCCACACGGTACTCGCCCGCTTTCGGAAGAATGACACCCCGGAAGGCATGGTAAACTGGAATTATCTCGCCCTGTGCGCCGTTGCTGCGAACCTCCCAGCCCGGATAGTACGCCTCGGAAAGACACAGCACGCAGGCGTCTTCTGCCTTGACCTCCACGGTGACACGGGTAAAGGTGCGGCGTGTGACATCAGCGGATCCCAGATTGCTGCGCTCGCTGAGGCGCCGTGATTCTCCATGCTTGGAATCCGTCAGTGCCACCTTGGAAGGATCGAATTCCTCCCTCTTCATAATTGCGAGCATCTCATCCAGGTCGTTGGTGGTCTGCAATGCGCCCACCAGGAAAGCGCGTTTGAACGCTTTGGGGTTTCGGTACAGGTCCGTATGGTCGACACGCGTCACGTATTCGAGCCGGCCCGGCTCATCAATCGGGATAGGCGGATCCTCCATGCGCGGATCGTGCAGGTAATGGGTCACGCCGAAGACGGGCTCCATGGAAATCCATGCGTCTTTCTTCAACCCGCTCAGGAGACTCCAGATCCGGGCGGGATACATGCCGTCGTAACCTTCCCATTCCTCCAATTCATATATGGACAGCAGCCCGGGTGTGATACCCGTGGCAACCAGAACCTCGAAGCGCGTCAAGGGTCCCTCCGCGCGCAGGGCGCGCGTCAGCTCGGTCTCCGGAAACAGCGCGGACCGCGGCGTGGGGGTGTACATGTCTCGGATGGCAAAAAGCAGGTCCGCCGCCACGAGCACCGTGAGCGCAAACGCCAATGTGCGGGGCCGCCGGACCCAACAGGACAACAGGAATACGAGCAGTGCCGCGCCCGCGATGCACGCCGCGTAGAAACACTGGGTCGCCGTATACTCCGCGACCTTCATCATCTTCATGAGCGTCGCGTTGAAGAGGTAGGCGTATGCGAGGATGGCCACGAGACGGAGCAGGAGTGGGAGGGGGCGGAGCAACTCGCGGAAGTGCCGCGCGCGGCAGAACCACCGTTCCACCGAGAAGGCTGCCAGGAAGGCCAATGCAAACATCGCAATGCTGCTATGGTAGAAATACCACATCGAACTGAACAGCGGCAGGGAATTCACGGCGTCAAAAGGGGGCGCGTCAAACGCCAGCCCGAGTCCAACCAGACCCGGGACCAGCATGGACACGATTCGGCAGACCTCGCGGCGTCCCCGGTAAGCCCGCGCGCACAGCATGGCTGCCGCGACCCATACGCTTACGCCTCCATAGACCATGCAC
>JADLCA010000701.1 GCA_020847495.1 Candidatus Hydrogenedentota bacterium
CATCCGTATCCTTGCACGTGCGCCTGCCATTGCTGCCGAGGAGCTGAAAACCCGCATATGTATCGAGCGGCTTGATCCGTCCTCCCTCCTGGATGGGAATGACGGAAAACGTGTTAAGTACTTCCTTGGACCAAGGTGCGGGCGCGCCGGTCTTGGGCGTACCCTCTTGCGCGTCCGTGCGTGCGGGAGACAGGGCCACGCACAGCGCAGCCGCGAGCACGAGCAGTCCGGTTTTCTTGAGGTTCACGATGACACCCTCGCTTCTTTCTTCAGATGAACGATCAGGCGATAACAGAAATGGACCAGAAGGCCTATGGTGATGATGATGCAAGCATAGAGCGGCCAGTGATCGGCGGGGTTCTTGACCACCGCGAACGTGGAGAACAGCCGGTCATTCGGGCCGGCATCCTGCGGACCCCAGGATGCCTGGAAAAGCGTATATCCCTTGTAACGCAGGGGCTTGTTCATTGAAATGTGAATCTGCTGTGTAGCTTGCGGTTCAAGGATTGTCACATCACTGCTGAAGGAACTGGGCTTGCTCGTACCCGGGTGCAACTCGCGCGTGAAATCATCTAGCACGACTTCGAAAGGAAGTTGCCAGCTTCTCCGGCGCAGCGTCAGGTCATAGGCTTGGCTGCCGGCGGTCACCCGGAACGGAGACGAGGACAGGCCCCACAAGAGGCTTTCCTGGGAGACGGGCTCGCCTTTGATCATCGCCTTCGCGCGCAGGCCCGCCACGTTTCGCTCTCCCTCCGGATCCAGGGGCTGGGGTTGAAGAACGAGGTTGCCGACAGATGCGGACATGTCCGGGCCGGGCATCGCGGGGCGAACTTCCGCATTGGGCGCATAGTCCGATAGGTGCAAATCAAAAGGCAGGTCATCGCGATGGAAGGTGACGTTTTCGCCGGGCTTAAGGCTGGTGAATTGGGATCCAGGGATGATGAAAGCCCGCGCCGGTCCGTCTGTCCGCGCTTCCGTAATGGCGATTTCCCAATCGAAGTAACTCTGAAACTCGTTGGACCGCTCGCCCTCGTACAACGTAAGGTGCCCGTCGGTCGAATACTTGAAGGTAACAAACCCGCCCAAAAGCATGAACAGGATGCCAAGGTGGACGATGAACACGCCGACGTGCGACCAGCCAGGGCGAAAGCGCAGGACGCCGCCCAGCGTCAGGTTGATGAACAGGAGGACGAGCAGGAGATAGACCCCCGGCAAAGGAAGAATGGGATGCCCAAAGACCTCCTGCATTACAAAGAGCGAATTGAAGTACTTCTGTTGCGCCGCGAAGAGACCGTGATCGATCTGCTCAAGGGTGCCGAGCAACGTGAGGGCCAGCAAAAAGAACAGGATCGCTATGCTGACGGCGTAAGAGGCCGCGGCCCGGTAGGCCGCCTTGAGATACTGCATGGTTTTCACCCAGTCCGGGCCTACTTCAGCGATTCGCTGAAGGCCACGAAGTTGTCCTTTTCCTGTTTCACGATTGCCGAAGGGCCGGTCATCTTAACGAAGAGGGTCTCTCCTTCGAGGGGACAAACCGCGCCGAGCAACATGAAGCCCTCTCCGCCTTGACCGTCCATTCCCGCGAATGAGCCTTCGATTTCAACAACGGGCGACGGCTTGCCCAGGATGGTGATCTTGGGAAGAGCATCCAAAGCCGCCGCATCCAGAGGCGTCTGGCCCATCTGTTCGCGCCAGCGGTTGATGTTTGCGTCCACGCCGCCCGCAGGACCGGACAGCGAGGTCACATAACACTCCGCCTTGCCCTCGAGACCGGCCGTATACGTAACCAGACGCATAGGCTTCTCTGGGGCCTGGGTCCACGAAGAAGGTGCGGTCCATTGGGTGATCTGGCTGTCGTCGTTCCGGTCACCCATAGCGCCAGGCGTCACGCCACTAATATCCGGGTGCCCCTGCGGCAGGGCCGCGTTGGCATCCGTGCCCGGCGCCATCGCGCCACCGATTTCCGGATGGCCCGCGGGAAGGTCCGATCCAGCCGCGGGACCGAGTGGCGGATGTCCCTCGGGGAGATTTGAAGCGACTTGCGTGGACGCTGTCTTCTTCAGGGAGGCGCAGAAGGCTTCAAAGTTGGCCTTCTCGCGGTCAATCACCGCCGCGGGCCCGGTCATCTTCGCGAACACGGCGCTGCCGTCGTCTTCAAAAATGACCCCCAGCAGTTTGTAGCCTTCCTTCTTGTCCCCGCCACCCATACCTGTGAACGCGCCTTCAAACCCGACGTACAGGGCATCCTTCTCCAGTACCTTCAGGGTAGGCAGCTCAGCCATTTCCGCGGGGGTATAGGGTTCAAGAGAAAGCTGGTTACGCCAACGGTTGATGTTTGCTTCGACGCCGCCGCCCGTCCCGGGAAGTGCGGTGAGATAGCATTCCGCGTCCGATTCCGCATCCACCTTGAAGTTGGCGATTCGGGTCGACGTGGGGGGTTGGGGAGTCCACCCGGCGGGCGCCTCCCAAGTGAAGGACGCTTGTGCCGGGGCCATGGCCATGGAGGCCGGCGACGCGCCCATCGGCGCCGCGGCAGATGGCGGATTTGTGACTGTCCTGGTCTCGGTGATTTCCTGGGACCCGCCGGACCCGCCACAACCGGAAAGTGCCAGGCCTGCCGTACAAGAAAGAACGAGCGGAAAGAGCTTGGACAGAGATCGGCGGGCAGGGGTATGCGTCAACTGAAGCTTCATGGTGATTCTCGCTTTGTCGCTACGAATTGCTTGCAGCCAGTCGTCCCGTTCCCGGAACTCGGGAACAGCGGAAAAGAGTATAGCATGCATCCGGATGGGGAATCTAAGCCGCCGAGGATTGGGAGAGC
>JADLCA010000702.1 GCA_020847495.1 Candidatus Hydrogenedentota bacterium
TGGTGCGCGCAGGTTGGCGCGCACCATTCTGCCAACCGATCCAACCTGCACCGGCCGATAATTCCGCGACACACCCCACAGGAAAGGGGTATGCCGCGCCGGGCTGCCCGAAAGGGACGGGCGGCCCGTTGAAGCACCAGTGCGCAAGGAGGCGCACGGCCAACCACTCACGGAGGACGAAACTATGGGTCTCAGAATCAATACCAATGTCGCCGCGCTGAACTCCGCACGGATCCTGAACCGATCCACCAAATCGCTGAACACGAGCTTGGAACGCCTTGCCAGCGGTTTGCGGATCAACCGTGCGAAGGACGATGCCGCGGGTCTCGCCATCGCCGAGGGATTCCGCTCTGTTGTGATGGGCACGCAAGTCGCCCAGCGTAACGCCCAGGACGGCGTCAGTATGGTGCAGACGGCGGAAGGCGCACTCAGCGAGACGACCAATATCCTGCAGCGTATCCGCGAACTGGCGGTTCAGGCCGCCAACGGGACCCAGAGCACCGACAACCAGTCGGCGCTGAACAATGAAGTGATCCAGCTCCTCGACCAGCTTGACGACATTGCGTTCGACACGGAATTCAACGGCTTGCGCGTGCTGAGCAGTTCGCAAACCGTGACCCTTCAAGCGGGGGCCCAGCAGGGACAGACCCTGCGCATCGTGGTGCGCGGCGCGTCTACCCGCGATCTTGGGGTGAGCGCGGTTCGCGTGTCGAGCGCGGCCAGTGCGGTCGCGGCGATCAGCACGATCGACAACGCGCTTCGCAGCGTGACCACGCTGCGCAGCGACCTCGGCGCATTCCAGAACCGCCTCGAGTTCACGATCAACACGCTGGCCATTCAGGAAGAGAATTCGTCCGCGGCTGAAAGCGCGATCCGCGATGCAGACATCGCGCGCGAGACGATCACGTTCACGCGCAACCAGATCCTGGTGAGCGCGGGCACCTCGGTGCTGGCGCAGTCCAACGTGATTCCGCAGACGGCGCTGCAGCTCCTCGGGGGCTAATGAAAAGGGAATTAGGGGATTAGGAAACCCCTGAGTCTTGAGGCCGGGGCGTGGGCTCCGGCCAGAGGACAGGTACGCCTGAACGAAAGGAGGTAACACCGGCAAGGACACGTGGCGGCGCGGGCCTGTGCAGCCCGTTGCAGCCCGCCAGTAAGGAAATGCAGTACACGCCATGGGGTAGGGATGCCCCATCGTGCCACTCAAGGAGGGTAAAACTATGGGTCTTACGATTAACACGAACTTGGCTTCGTTGAATGCGAGCCGCATCTTGAACCGGTCCACTGATGCGTTGAACACGAGCTTGGAGCGCCTCGCCAGCGGGTTGCGGATCAATCGCGCCGCGGACGACGCCGCAGGCCTCGCCATCGCCGAGGGATTCCGGTCGGTGGTGAGCGGCACGCAGGTTGCCCAGCGCAACGCGCAGGACGGCGTCAGCATGGTGCAGACGGCGGAAGGCGCGTTGAGCGAGACGACGAACATCTTGCAGCGGATTCGCGAACTGGCGGTCCAGGCGGCCAACGGCACGCAGAGCACCGAGAACCAATCGGCGCTGAACAACGAAGTGATTCAGCTTCTCGATCAGATCGATGATATCGCATTCGACACGGAGTTCAACGGAATTCGCGTGTTGAGCAGCTCGCAAACGGTGACGTTGCAGGCCGGCGCGCAGCAAGGGCAGACCCTGCGCATCGTGGTCAAGGGCGCGTCCACTCGCGACCTGGGCGTGAGCGCGGTCCGCGTATCGAGCGCGGCGAGCGCGGTGGCGGCGATCAGCACGATCGACAATGCCATTCGCAGCGTGACGTCGCTGCGCAGCGACTTGGGTGCGTTCCAGAACCGGCTCGAGTTCACGATCAACACGCTGTCGATCCAGGAAGAGAACTCGCAGGCGGCGGAAAGCGCCATTCGCGACGCGGACATTGCCCGCGAAACGATTTCGTTTACGCGCAATCAGATCCTGGTCAGCGCAGGCACCTCGGTGCTGGCGCAGGCGAACGTGTTGCCTCAGACGGCGTTGACGTTGTTAGGGTAGAAGGGTAGCCGCCACGACTGACAAGGCTCGTGGCACCACTCTTCCCAGGTTTCTCCTTCCGCTTCTGTAGCGGGTGGGGAACTGAGAGCCTGGACAGGCCGAAGGTACAATGGCCGGCAACGTCCCGTCGTGGTGACGGGTATAAGTTGGCTGTTTCCTGAGGCCGGTCCGCTCAGGGAGACGACCGATGGGAGTACGTAGCGTAACGGGACAAGAACTGCGCGTTCTTGCAGACCCGTTGTTGGCACGGACTCCTTCTGGAGGCGTTCCCGCGTCGGCGCCAAAAGAAGTGGCGCCTCAGGCGCCCGAAAGTCCAAAGCCCACGACGACGGAAGCACGTGAGGTTCGCACGGAGGCAGGTCCCGAAGCGAGAGGGACACGGTTGCGAATCGATCAAGAGAGCAAGCGTATCATTGTGCAGATTCTGAATGAGGCCAATGAGGTGATCAAGCAGATTCCGCCAGAAGAGCTGCTGCAAATTGCGGCCGCGACGCGGAAGCTTCAAGGTCTGCTATTCGACGAGAACGCGTAGCGCGCTTTCAGTTGTCCCGAAAATCGAGCCCCGGCGGTGAATCCGCCGGGGCGTTTTCATTGATGCACCGAATGCGTGCGGCTATTTCGCTATCCCTTCCAGGCTGACCGTGATGCGGACCTCCGCACCGATCGGCCCCACCATGGCGTCCATACCGAAGTCCCGCCGGTCGATCGTGAATACCGCTTCGAGTCCCGCGCGTGTTTCTCCCTTCATGCCTTTGCCTAGCCCCGCCAATTCCGCCGTTGTCGTCACGGGGCGGGTTATGCCGCGAATCGTCAGATCGCCGGCGACTTCGAAGTGCGAGTCGTCCTTCTTCTTGAAGGATGTGCTCTTGAACGTCATGACCGGAAACTGCGCCGTGTCGAAGAACTCGGGGCTTTTCAGGTGCTTGTCCCGCGCCTCATTGGCGGTGTCGATACTGTCGGTCTTGACCTCGATCTCGACGCGGTTCTTGGAAGGGTCGGCCGCATCCAGGAAGAACGATCCGGAGGATTCGTTGAACCGGCCGTAAGCGTAGCTGACGCCGAGGTGCTGAATGCGAAAGATGAACGACGAGTGGACCGGGTCGATCTCGAACGCCGCCTGGGCGTCCGCAACGCAGACGATGGCCGACAACACCATTGCGAGACTGCCCGTGTAAAACAGGGATGCACGGTTGCGCATACTTCGAATCCTCCTTGTACGAGTTTCACCAGGGATTGCGAAAAAGGGGACATCCCGGAAGGTGGCTTTATTCCGGCCCTGAGCATCGGGGTGAAACCGCAATGGGACACAGGCGAGGGCGCCTGTGCCACACGCGCTTGCCCTGCCATAGTCAGTTCTTCCTGTCTTCAGATTTTGGATACGCCGATGTACTCGAGGATCTTGGAGGCGCATTGGAA
>JADLCA010000703.1 GCA_020847495.1 Candidatus Hydrogenedentota bacterium
CAGGCTGCGCGCACCGCGGGCTCGCTGGTGAAGCAGATCCTCGATAAGGCCGGGAAGAACGATGAGGCTTCGCTGCACACACTGGACTACTTCGATCCGTTGCGTTTGGTGGGTGAGTTGAAGGCGCCGGCTTTGGTAAGTTCGGGCGGCAAGGATGCGGTGTGTCCCGCGGCTACGATCCGGGCTGTGTTCGACCGGATACCGGGAGTGAAGTCGCTGTTTCACGATCCGGAGTTGGTGCACACGACCTCACCGGGGTTTTATGAGTTGAGCTGGGTGTGGCTGGAGCGGTATTTGAAGCCGTAAGCTACAACTTCGCCGCTTCGGGCTTTTCGGGGATTGCTCCTTTGTCATCCATCTGCTTGAGCCATGCTTGCAGGCGGCGATCCATGTCGGCGACTCGCTTGCGATGCTCGGGCCTGGCGGCGAGGTTGTTGACCTCGTGCGGATCGCTCTGCAGGTCGTATAGCTCTACGTCCGGCTTGCGCGGGGCCATGAAAAGCTGCTGGGTGGCGTTGAGCTTGCCCTGCTCGTGGAGTTGCTTCATGACGGTGAGAGTGGGGTACGACTTGAGGATGTACTCGTTGTACTGCGTGTAGGGGCGGTCCGGCATGAAGTTGCGGATGAAGTTGTAGCGCTTGTCGCGCACGGAGCGGATGCGGTCGACGGTCATGTCGCAGCGGTCACGGGCGGTGAAGAGGTGGTCGCGCTTCTTCGCTTTCGGTCCGACGAGCGGGGTGCCGTGGAACTGTTCGGGGATGGGGATGCCGGCGGCCATCAATGATGTCGCGGTCATGTCGAGCGAGAGGGTGAGGTCTTCGTTGACAGTGCCGGGCTTGGTGACTCCGGGCCAGCGGAGCATCATCGGCACATGAACGCCCTTGGTGTAGCACCACTGCTTGCCGCGAATGAGGCAGGTGCCGTTGTCGCCCATCATGAAGACGACGGTGTTGTCGAGCACCTTGTCGCGGTCGAGCGTTTCGAGCAGCACGCCCACCTTCTTATCGAGGAGGTTGATGGCGTCATAGAAGTTGGCCACTTCGTCGCGCACGGTGGGGTGATCGGGGAAGTAGGGTGGCAGCGGGACCTTGGCGGGATCGATGAGATCCTTCTGCTTGCGTGCTTCGACGAAGGCCGGACCTTTGTGCGGTTCGGTGAAGTTGACCTGGGCATAGAAGGGCTGGCCTTCTTTGCGCTGGTTCCAGTGGGTGCCGTCCCACGGTTTGGAGACGGTGAAGTTGTAGTCGGTCTTGCCGCTGCCCTGCATGCCGGGAGCGAACTGACGCACGTTACAGGTGAAGTATCCGGCATCGCGCATGCGTTCGCTGATGAGGCGGGCGTGGGGCGGGAGCGTGAAGCCATCTTTGCGATGGCTGCGGTGATGATGGGCTCCGGTGTGGATCTGATAGAGACCGACGTTGAAGGCGGAGCGGCTGGCGGAGCAGACCGGAGCTGTGGTGAAGGCTCGGGTGTAGCGCACGCCGGAAGCGGCGAGTTTGTCGAGGTTCGGCGTGCGGACGATGGATGTGCCGTAGCAGTTGAACCAGGGGCCGATGTCTTCGGCGAGGATCCAGAGGATGTTGGGGCGATCGGATGCCGCGCCCATGCGGGAGCGAAGGATGGCCGGAGCGGCGGCTGTGGTTTTGAGTAGTGTTCTGCGTTCCATGTTCAATGGGGAAACTCACTTTCGATCATAACGGACAATGTGAAACCGCTCCTCCTCCGCCGGAGGCTCAAAGTGGGCAGTGATGGCATCGAACTCCGCTTCTGAGGTCCATGGAGTTCCTGGGGGCAGGTCTTTGCTTCGCTCCCTGAGTTGATGCTTGCACAAGGCATCGGAGGCGCAGATATAGTGCAGCTCATGAGCGACGCCTGACTGGTCGATGAGTTTGCGGAACCATGCCCGTTGTGTTCTGGTGTTGGCGGGGAAGTCGAGCACCACAGTCAAGCCTCTCCTCAACAGCGCCCCGATGTGTGGCGTAAGCGCGTCCTGCAAGCGGGTGGAGTACTTCAGGTATCCGGCCACATCGGTGATCTCGCCGGGGAATAACGCCTGGAGAAACTCGTCCTGCACAAGCAGGACAGCCGCATCGCGGCCGGTAAGTTCCCTGGCGAGGGTGGACTTTCCCGCGGCCATCTTACCGCATAGGAAGATCAATTTTGCCGAGAAACTCATCGCCGTCAGGAGGGAAGCTGCAACTTGTCCTGATTGCGCTTTTGCCAGGACTCAATCTTGCCGCGGAGCTCTTTCACTTTCGAAGACTGCTCCGGGCGTCCGTAAACGTTGGCGAGTTCGAGCGGGTCTTGGGGGCGGTGGAAGAGCATGTTCTTGTCCTTGTCGTGGAGGACGAGTTTGTAGCCGTCGGGAGTGATGACGGTGCGTGCGGACGGGCCGGCGTTGGCGCCTGAGGCGGTGTTCCATTCGATGAACACGCCGGAGGGTTTGCGCTTGCCCGTGAAGTAGCCGGCGAGGCTCTCGCCTTGCTGGCCGCAGCAATCCTTGCGCCCGAGCAATTCGAGCATGGTGGGGATGGTGTCGATGTGGCTGACGGGGTTCGTGACACGCATCGGCTTTTGCTGACGGAAGGGAACGCGGATGAGGTAGGGGATGCGCACGGATTCCTCGTACATGACGGATTTGGTGAGCAGGCCGTGGGAGCCCATCATTTCGCCGTGATCGGAGGTGTAGACGATGATGGTATTTTCCGCCTGGCCGCTGGCCTCAAGCGCCCACAAGATGCGGGCGAGGGCCTGATCGACGAGCGTGCAGAGGCCGGCGTAGTTGCGGGCGGCGCGTTGCCAACCCTCGCGCTTCGACATATCGAAGCCTTCGGTCTTGGGCTGATGGTAACCCTGGCGGCGCTTTTCGTACCAGGCGCAATCACCGCCTTCGGGGACTTTGTCGAAGTTGCCGGAGAGGGGCGCTTCTTCCTCGGAATGGAGATCGTCGAGCGCGCTGCCGAAGGGGGTGTGCGGTTCGAGGAAGTTGACGTAGAGGAGCCA
>JADLCA010000704.1 GCA_020847495.1 Candidatus Hydrogenedentota bacterium
CGCATGCTCACCGCGGGCGAGCTTCGGAACTACCTCTCCGTGCATCCGCTGAATCTCCTTCAGATGTTTGGGCCCTACACCTTTGAATTCGGCAGCTTCTACGGCAACCTCGAGGAGTTCACGATGTACACGGGCGCAGCGTGTACGATACTCCTCATTTGGGGGCTCTTCCGGTTGCGACATTTGGGATCTGCCCGCATGCGCGCGATTGCCCTATGCATCGCGGGAATCATCGTTTTGCTTATGGCCTTTGGCACCTACACCGGCTTCCACGAGCTGATCAACTGGCTTCCGCTCGTGTCGTACTTCAAGGGCCCGTGCCGCTATCTGGTGCTGTTCTTCTTTGTGGCGGCAGCGTTGGCTGCGCTCGGTTTTGACGATCTCCTGCGCGTATGCGCTGGCCCCCGGGAAGGTAAACGACGGTCGTTGAGCATACTGGCAGTCCCGGTGCTCGCGAGCTGGCTGATCGTGGGCGCCGCCAGTCTCTTTCGGCGGAACCCCGACTCGGCTCTCTACACGCTGCTTAACGGCGACTTCTCCGCACCTCCCTTGTTGTGGTGGGGTCCGCTCGCCATAACGACTTGCGCGCTACTGGCCTTCGCAGCACTTCGTGGATATCGTGCAGTCTTGCCATTGCTCATCGTCGTGGCCGCTGGCGATCAGGCGCTCTATGGGCTGCACTTTCTCTACTGGTGGGACACACCGACAACGGTCGATCGATTCGCGGCACGCTACGCCGCGCCGGATGATGTGGGTGAGCAGCGGCTCTTCTCAAGCCTCATGCCGCAGAAGAATGGATGGACCCTGCGCGGCCTCTCGCTTGCGAACGGCTTCGCAGGCATCTTGCCGCGCCAGCACCTCGTGTACAACCACGAGGCCGCGTGGCGCGCGGCGGGCGTGGCGTACCGCGAGAAGGCCAACGCGCGCTACTTCACGAACGATCATACCCCCGCGGAACCGGACCGATGGATTTCCGTCTCCAATCCAGTGCCGCGCCTATATCTAGTGTCAGAGGTCGTCGTGAGTGACTCGCCCGATGAAGACATCCGGAACATCGATCTCGCTACCACCGCGCTCGTTGAGCGCAGCCTGACCTTGAAAGAAGGTGGGGGAGACGTCAGGCTGCTCGACGAACGGCATGGGCGCGTGCGGATTCAGGTGCAAACTGAGACTCCACAGCTCCTGGTCTTCGACGAAAGCTTTCATCGCGGCTGGAAAGCCACCGCATTTCCGTCAGACGCATCCACCGAGAACGGCGCGCCACTCGAAATCCTCCGCGTCAACGGCGATTTCATGGGCGTCGCGCTCGAACTGGGGAAGCACGAGGTTGTATTCGCGTTCGAGCCCGAGAGTTTTCGCATCGGCGTTCGTCTTTCGCTCGTGGGGATCGGACTTTCTCTAGCGTATCTTGCGCTGGCTTTGTATGCTTCACGGGAACGATAAAGTGGGACTGGACGTTGTGTCGCACTTTCAGTGCTCAAGACTTAGGGGATTGCCTCTGCCCAAGGCGCCGCTTCGCTTTGCCCTGGGCCCCTATCCGCAAACATCGTGAAGAACTTTCGCATATAGACGAGTGGGTTCTGGGTTAAGCTTATGGATGATAATGGTTTGGACAAGGGATGCCACGGTGCATACTCTACGACTCCCAAAAGGTGCTCAACTTCAACGCGGCCTCTTCAGTACCGCCTCGCTCTCCGAGCGCGGCGGCACAAGACGTCTCTCAGCCTGAGAGCCATAGGGTTCACCAAGGCCATTCGACGTTTTCGAGTTGAATGCGTCCCGTGAACCGTCTGGTCAATCTCCTAAACGAAGCGCTTGGCTGCCGCGCTCGGAGAGCGAGGCAGTACCAGAATTGCTTCTCAACGTTCCTCTGCGGACTCTACGCCTCTGCGTTCGAATGAATTGAAGACCATGGGCAGGGATGCCCATGCCACCTCTGCATCTCCTTCTTGAATCGGTGTAATCAGTGAAATCGGTGGAAGCACATCTTGGTTTGGATGCGGCTGCGCCGCGCTGGGCTGATATGGTGCCGGTCTTTCAGACCGCAAGAAGTCATCCCCCGTATTCTCCTTCGGTTTCTTCATCATCTGCGCCCATCTGCGTCATCTGCGGACTCGTACCTCTTCTTCAGTCGCGGCTACGAGTCAGCGTGCGGCAAGGCTGGCCGCGGAAATTCGCCCGCCAGCGCCCTGCGAATCCAGTTCTGCGTTTCCGCGTCCGGCTCGTTCGGAAGGGTGCGCCGCAGCGCATCATCCGCAAGCGATGACTCGAAGTGTCCGAGCGCACACGCCGCGACGCCACGCAGTTTGGCGTTTGCGTCGCTTACGAGGATGGTTTCCAGGTAGGGAATCACTCGGACATCCTCAAATGCGCTGGCGACATAGCAACACTGGAAACGCTGATCGAAGGAGTTCCTTGGGTCCTGCGCGATTTCAAGGGCCCGCCCGATGATGACCTCCCGGCCCGCGGCATCCGCCAGCGCCGCTTTGCGTGTCACCGCCCAAAGGCCGGCGAATTGATGACGACCCGCCTCCGGGTTGGCCATTCGCGCGAAGAAGTAGTCGTGGGAATTCGCCTTGATGAATGCGTCCGAATAGGTTTCCTGCGACGATGCGGCGGCGGGCTTTGCCTCGGCCTCAGTCTGCGCCTTTGGCGGTGGCACCGCCATGGCTCGTCCTTCCGCGGTGAGTTTTGGTTCGTTGAACCACACCACGCCAGCACCTGTCAGCAGCACGCCATAGGCGAGTTTGGACGCCTCGGACGGCACGTCCAGGGTGATGGTGAATTGTTCCGCGGGGTTGGTTCCCTTGATGGGGCGGCCTTGCATGTTGTCGAAGCCCAGCGGTTCACCGGCGCTCCCGTCTATGCGAAGCCACATGCCCGCCCATCCCGCCACATCCTCCGAACGGATCGAGCCGGACAAGGTGACCCGCCGCCCCCGGAATGAACCCGCGGGCACTTCGCGCATCACCGTCGAGACCCCTTCCGGCGCGGGGGCCGTGGACCGGATGAACATGGCCTCCCCCCGAATCCCGTCCACGGTGAGCACATAACCTGTGCTGTAGCCTGTGTGGTTGGTTCCGGCTTGAGACCAGCCCTGGAGCAGGCGCCCGGGGACTTCGCCGCTCACGGGCTTTGGAGGCGGCGTTTGTTCAACGCCACCAGCTTGAGTGGTGTCCGATGGTTTCTCGGACACCGATCCCTTTCCCATCATCAGATAGACCATGAAGGGGAGCAGCACCACCACCATGACACCGACAGGCCACACCCAAACAGGCGGCCGCCATGGCGGCGGCGTCGGTTGTTTGAGATACGGAGCTTCCCACGTGCCTTCCACACCGGGCTTGGACCCTAACTCTGAGCGGGCGTCCGCCACTTCCTCTGGAGTTCCAACGGTAGCGAGGATTCTCTTGATATCCGGCAGCGTTACCAGGACGCCGGTCTGCGATGCAGCGAGATTCTGGACATGCGTTCGCAGATCGCCAGCAACCTCGTCCGCATCGACATCCTGGGCTCTGATCAGGGCTTCGACCTGTTGCAGGTAGCCTTCGAGGTACTTCTGGGCCTCGTCAGTCCACGATTTCAGCTCAGTTTCCATCAGACTCTCCTTGCCCATTGCGGAGACTGCCGATCCCCTGTGCAAGTTCATCCCAGTGGGCGTTCATCATCTCCCAGCATTTCATGCCGGAGGGCGTCAGTGCGTAGTACTTGCGTGCAGGCCCGGCGGGGGATTCTTCGAGTCGGGCGCGGAGCAGACCCGCGTTGCGCATGCGCGAGAGAAGGGGGTAGATCGAACCCTCGGCGATGCCGAGTCCGCGCAAATTGGTAATGCGGCGTACGAGGTCGTACCCGTAGACTTCCCCCTGTGCCACCATGTTGAGGACGCACAACTCCAGGAGCCCTCTGCGGAGTTGAGCCGCCCAGTTATCGACATTGAATTGCTCCATACGCCGGACTCCGTTTTCTCCTTGATGTATAGCTTATCATAAGCTATACAGTATTGCAAGGTAGTTGTTTCCGAAAGGTTGATCCCGAAATAAAACGCGGCCCACTGCATACCAGTGCAGTGGGCCAAAGGATGTAAGATCTTCTACACTAACAGTTTACTTCAGAATCGCTTCCAG
>JADLCA010000705.1 GCA_020847495.1 Candidatus Hydrogenedentota bacterium
GCGGTGCACAGCTTCACCGATCCGGATGCGAACACGCCGGGACGCGCGATGTATCACGAGCCGTCCGCGCGGCGGTCGTGGCAGGCGATGACGCAGTTCTTTGATGAGATTTTGAAATAGGACGCTTCAGGGAACGATATCGGCGACAGAATCCACGATGGTCGTTGGCTGGTAGGGAAACCGCAGAATATCCTGCCGCGTGGTGACGCCACTAAGGACCAGGATCGTTTCCATGCCGCTCTGCACACCCGCGATGATATCGGTGTCCATGCGGTCGCCGACCATCACCGTTTGCTCGGAGTGAACCCCAAGATAGTTCAGAGCGGTGCGCATCATGAGCGGGTTGGGCTTGCCCACGAAGAAGGGGCTCATGCCGCTGGCCGCCTCGATGAGGGCCGCCATCGCGCCGCAGGCCGGTACCAGTCCGGATTCCGAGGGGCCGGAAGGATCGGGATTTGTGGCGATGAAATGCGCGCCCGCGGCGACCAAGCGGATTGCTTTCGTCACGAGTTCCAGGTTGTAGGTGTGGGTTTCGCCCAATACGACGTAGTCGGGATCGTGGTCCGTAATGACGAAGCCTGCCTCGTGAATCGCGGTGGTCAGACCGCTTTCCCCGATGACGAAGGCCGTACCACGGCCTTTCTGGGCCTGGAGAAAGCGCGCGGTCGCCATGGCGGAGCTGAAGATGCGGTCGGCGGGAATGTCGAGGCCGATGATGCGTAGCCGGTGCGCCAAGTCGCGGGGGGTGTAGAGGGGATTGTTGGTGAGCACTAGAAACTTCAGGTCGCGCTCATGCAGCCGGCGCACGAACGCATCCGCACCGGGAATGATGCGGCTTCCGCTCACCAAGACCCCGTCCATATCGATCAGATAGTTCTTGTCCATGGTCCGTGCAAAATCCTCTGCGTATGTCCCTTCGCGCGGTCGAATCAGGAAGTCTGAGGCGGGCGTCACGGGAGGGATGCAGGAAGCATAACAGAAGCGCGGCCGGAGTTGCGAGAATGGCATGAAGCGAGTGTTTTGCCGCATACCGCCATATGACCTATAGTGGTGCCGGGTGGGAACGAAGGGCGGCATGACGAATACGAACGAGCCCAAAGCCGATTGCTACTCCCAAGGCGAGCGGCGGTGGATGGTCTACACGCAGCAGCTTCGGGGCGTGTGGATGGAACCGGTTCTGTCACTGATGGCGCGGGCGGGCGCCAAACCGGATCACCTCACTGTTCTTTCGCTGGCGGCCGGGCTGGCGTTCTGTCCTTTATATGGACCGGCCTTTCCTTTGGCCCTGGCGTGTCTCGCGCTGCATGTGTTGCTGGACGGCATGGACGGTCCGTTGGCGAGGCACCTCGGTGTGGCGTCGAGGAGTGGATCGTTCACGGACACGATGGCGGACCAGACGGTCATCACGGCCACGACGCTGACCGCCGTATTCTACGGTACCGTGCACTTCCTACCGGGGACCGTGTATATACTGACGTACACGGTTGTCGTGCTGTTCGCCATGGCGAGAAACGCCTTGCAGGCCCCGTATAGCTGGTTGTTCCGTCCGAGATTTCCGGTGTATGTCTGGATCGCCGTGGACTACTATCTGCTGCCGGGAACGCTGAACTATGTCGTGTGGGCGTGCGTAGTGCTGCTTGGGGCGAAGACACTCAGTGGGTTTGTGCGGATACGGAGGCGGATTTGAGTGGATGTGATTGTGGGATTCCGGAATGGGACACAGGCGAGGACGCCTGTGCCACACGTCCATCTGTAGTCCACTTGGCGGCGGGAACTTCGATGGGCTCCTGCACATACCACAGATCCGAGGAGAGGAGAAATATCCCAAGGCATGGCAAGCGCGTGTGGCACAGGCGCCTCGCCTGTGTCTTCATTGGGTACAGGTCGAGTTTCACTATCCTTGTTGTGAGGTGAGATGGCATCGCGGCTATGCCGCGCTGAGGGAGTGGTCATGCGGGCAACATCAAATCAAACCGGGCCGAGTGGCGATGCAAACCCTTATAACATCGATTACTCGCGCGAGCGAAGGCTGAAGAACATATTCATAGGGCTGATTGCGATGTTCTTCGTGATCGCGGCCATCCTGGTGTTTGGCGCGTTCTTCCTGGATTTCACAAACCCCATGCGTGAACCCGTCGAGCCGCCGGTTCTAAGGTCGCCCGAGAGCACACCCGCCAAGACACACCGCAGCGGGGCGCCCACACTGATCGCGCAGTTGGGTAGCGCTGTGTCAGGGATCGAGTTCGCCGTCGGTCAAGCCTAGCGGCAGCGGGGCCGGACGCTCGCACCGGCTTTGGATATGTATATGCCTCTCTTCCCGCGAGGATTCGTCGAAGCTGTGCATGACGTCCAACACGTGGTACGCGAGTTCGCCGCTGGCGCGATGAGCACGTCCTGAGCGCAGGGCGTTTGCCATGTCGGCGATGCCGATGCCGCGGCTTTGATCGGCATAGCCGTGGGTGAAGGCCACCTCCTCCCACTCCCCTTCCCTGCCCCGCTTCACGCGAATGGGGCCGCTGAAACAGTTAGGATCAGGCACGGAAAGAGAGCCTTCCGTCCCGTGGATTTCGATATGGGGCAGGTGGTGTTCCCAGACGTCGAAGCTCATCACCATGGTGGCAATTGCGCCGGATTCAAAATCGAGCACGCCGGATAAATGCGTGGGTGTGCGCACGGTGATGACTTCGCCGCGTTTGAGCTCGCTGGTCACGGTGCGCGTTGGAAATGTGATCCGGGTGGAGGCGGTCACGCGGCGGATGGGCCCCATCAGTGCGCAAAGCGCGGTCAGATAATACGGACCCATGTCGAAGAGGGGTCCGCCCCCGGGCTGGTAGAAGAACTCTGGGTCGGGATGCCAGTCTTCGTGTCCGTGGCACATCATGAAGGCGGTAGCCGAGACGGGTTCTCCGATGCGGCCACTGTCGATGAGGTTGAGGCAGGTCTGAATGCCCGCACCCATGAATGTATCCGGGGCGCAGCCCACGCGCAGGCCTTTGTCACGGGCCAAGGCGAGCATGGAGGCGGCTTGCTCGCGCGAGAGGGCGAGGGGTTTCTCGTTGTGGACGGATTTGCCGGATTGCAGGGCCGCTATGCCGATGTCGCCGTGAGCCTTCGGAATCGTCAGGTTGATGATGATGTCGATTTCGGGATCGGCGATGAGGTGCTCGACCGCGAGCACACGCGGGATATTGTGCTCGTTCGCCTTGGCACGCGCGCGATCTTCGATCAGGTCCGCGCAGGCCGCAATCTCGATGCCCTCGAAGCGCTTGCCTGCCTTGAAATAGACGTCGCAGATGTTTCCGCAGCCGATGAGGCCGCACTGGAGTGGTTTCATAGGGACTATCCTCTAGCGGCTCGCCCAGAGCATGCCGCGCCTCATAATCTCGCGGCATTCCGGGACCTGGAAGTCGGTGGCGGCATGGCCCAGAGATGAGTAGAACACGCTGCCTTCGCCATATGTGCGCTTCCACACGACCGGCATCACGCAGCCGGCTGTCCACGGGGCGTCGATGCCCTGGAACGTGGTGGTTGCGAGCACTTCGTTCGAGGGGTCAACATGCATGTAATACTGCTCGGAATGCATGCGGAAGTCTGACAGGCCCGCCACGATGGGGTCGCAGGGTTGGGTGATGTTCACTTCGTAGTCGATGATGCCGCCGGGATGCGCGACGAATTGGCCGCCCGTCATGAACTGGTAATCGGTGCTGTTCCGGAACGCGTCACAGAGGCCGCCGTGCCATCCCGCGATGCCGACGCCGGAGCGGACCGCGGCAAGCAGGCCCTTCTCTTGCTCGGGTGAGATGGTCCCCATGGTCCAGCATGGCACGATAAGACTGAGTGCGGACATTGCGGCCGGATCAACGAACCGATCCAGCGAGTCCGTCAGTTCGACGGCAAATCCTTCCTGTTCGAGGATGGGCGCGAAGACACGTACGCACTGTTCCGGTTCGTGTCCATCCCATCCTCCCCATACAAGCAGGGCTTTCTTGGCCATGAATTCACCCCCGATGTTCTGATAGTCAGGTTACTTCTCGCCCCAGACGACCATGGCGGGCGGGACGTTTCTCCAGATGATGCCCGTCTTCCCAGTGCGGCTGAATCGTGTCTTCATTCTCTCAAGAAACTTCTTACCGGACGGGACCACCGGGCTCTGGATGTAGATGTACGTGGCGAAGGTCCCGCCGGGGCGCAGGGAAGCGAAAATGGCGTCGAACAGCTGATTCTGAAGCTCATCATTGAAGACGGTCCACGGCAGTCCGGAGACGATGGAATCGCAGTGAGTCAGGCCCAACTTCGCGAGGTATTCGGGTGTTTTGGTGGCGGAATCCTGGTGAACGTCCACATTCGGAAACCGTTTGTTGAGGATCGCGACGAAGTCAGGGTTGATCTCCATGGCAAAGAACTTGGCACTGGGCTGGAGGCGCGGAAGGATTTGCTCCGTGATGGCGCCGGTTCCGGGGCCGAACTCGACGACGACACGGGCTTCGGGTACTCGGGCTGCTTCCGTGACAACTGTTGCGAGTTCGCGGGAACTGGGAATCACCGATCCCACGCGTCCAGGTTTGGTGATGAATTCCTTGAAAAACTTCATTGCGTACACGAAACGCGAATCCCTCCCACTGCCTTGCATCAGCTATCCCTTGATTGCACCCTTGGTGATGCCTTCGACAAACTGCTTTTGGAGGATACTGTACAAAATCACGACAGGGATCACAATGAAAAGGGCGGCGGCCATCATGAGATGCCAGGGGGAGGCGCCCTCTTCGGCTTGTTTCTTGAGATACGCGAGACCCACGGGGAGGGTCCGCATGCTTGCAGTATCTGTGACAATGAGGGGCCACAGAAAATCGTTCCAGCGGCCAAGAAAAGAGACCAGAGTGACGGCCACGAGAACGGGCCTGCTCATGGGCAGCACGACACGCCACAGGATGCGCCAGTGACCCGCACCGTCGGCCTTTGCCGCGTCGAACAACGCGGAGGGCACCATGCGGAACTGCTGGTAGAACCCAAACACAGGGAAGGCGTGCGCCGCCGGCGGGATGATCAGGGCCCAGTAGGTGTTGATCCAATCGAGGCGGCTCAGGGTGAGATAGTTGGGCACGAGCTTCATCTCGTCGGGGATCATCATGGTTGCCAACACGAGCAGGAGCCAGAAGCGCCGTGCGGGAAAACGGATGAAGGCAAAAGCGTAGGCCATAAGAAGAGCCAGCCCGACTTGAAGCGCGGTGGCGGCGAAACCGGCGGCGAGACTGTTTACGTACATCCGGCCGAAGGGCGCGGAGCGCCAGGCTTCGGCGTAGTTGCCCCATTGCGGCGACTCGGGCCACCATGAGGGCGGATAGGCGGCGAGTTCGTGCGGGGACTTGAGCGACGTGACAAGCATCCAGAAAAAGGGCAGACCCAGCAACACGCATGAAAACAGAAGCAAGGCATAGATGGCGCCGTTTGCAAGTGTCCTCGCGCGTCCAACGCCGATCACCGCGTCACTCGCCATAGTGCACCCAGCGCGAGGCCATGCGGAACTGCAGAGCCGTGATAGCTACCGTAACGATGAAGAAAATGCAGGCCAGAGCGGACGCGAGGCCGGCCTGAAAATCCCGGAAGCCGAGCTTGTAAAGGTGATATACGTAGGTGCTTGACGCGGGATAGACGGGCCCGCCTTCGGTCATGATGGCAACACTGTCGAAGGCCTTGGTGGCGGCGATGAACCCTGTCACGAGCAGAAAGAAGATGACGGGACTCATCAGGGGGATCGTGATGTGCCAGAGACGCGAAAGGGGTCTGACGCCATCAAGAGCTGCGGCTTCGTAGCAGTCGGCGGGGAGTCCCTGGAGTCCGGCGAGAAAGAAGAGCGACGCGAAGCCGATCTCTTTCCAGATGCCGACGGCGATCACCGCGAACAGGGCCAGGCTGGCGCTTTCCAGCCAGTTGGGTCCGTTCACGCCCAGCGCAGCATAGAGGCTGGATAACGGACCATAGTGCGGGTGTAGAACGATTACCCAAACGAGGGCCGCGACGGCAGTGGTGGTCACGTGCGGCAGAAAGGCGATGGTGCGCAAGAGGGCGCGGCCGCGCAGGGGACGGTTGAGCAGCAGCGCGAGGAGAAAAGCGCAGGCTTGGGCGACGGCGACGACGGCTACCGCGTAGATGAAGGTATTCAGAGCCACTCGCCAGAAAGTTGGGTCTGCGAAGAGGCGGCGGTAATTGGCGAGACCGGCCCATTCGGGGGCGGGTGCCAGGAGATTCCACTTGGTGAAGCTGAGCACGAAGCTGCGGAGGATCGGCCAGTAGGTAAACACGGCGAAAAGCGCAAGGTTGGGCCCTACAAAGAGCAGGAACGTCAGCCACTCCCTCCCATTCCTGCGAAAGGCGCGGGCGAGAGGTCTCCTTCCAGCATCCAACACGTTCTTCGTCCTTCCGTCACTGCGGGGCCAGTTCTTCTTTCACAGCAGCCTCGGCGCGGGCGTCCGCCGCATCCAGCGTAGCCTGAACGTCCGCGTTTTGCACGAGGATCTTCTGGAAGGCCTCGTCGAAGGCATTGCGCACGGCGGGCGACATGTTGACGGAATAGTCGGCCCTTAGATACGGCAGCGCGTCATGGATAGCCGCATAGCGGGGGTCCTGGAGTAGGTCGCCCGCGGCACGGCGGGATTCTTCGGTGAAGGCCACATAGCCACTTTCGCGCGCGTAGTAAGCGATGCTCTCGGGAGAGAGCATGTGCCGGACGTAGGCCCAGGCCGTCGCGCGCTGTTCGGGGGTGGCGCTGGCGAGGATGGCCAGCCCGCCACCGCCGGGCGCGTAGACCTTCCCCTTCGCGCCCGCCGGGTAGTTGGCGAGGGCCGGCGTGAAGCCTGAGGCTTGCGTGAAGACTTCACTGAAGGCGTCCTGCGAATCGAGGATCATCGCGGCGCGGCCGGAGAGGAAGGCGGCGCGGTGTCCGCCGGAGGCTTTGTCAGGTAGGGTGGCCGCGCCTTCGCGAACGAGGGATTGGAGGTCGATGAGCATGCGGATCACAACGGGATCGTTGAGGGTGATGTCTGTGTAGTCGCGGTTTGTGAGTTCGCCGCCCTCGGACCAAATCATCGAAAGCAGGGGCCATGTGATGTTCCAGAGTGCAAGACCGTTCATCTGCACGGCGCCCTTCTCATCGAGGCGCGTGAGTTTGCGTGCGTACTCGAAGAAGTCGGCCCAGGTCTCGGGTGGCCCGGGGAGACCCGCGGCGGCGAAGGCATCCTGATTGAAGTACAACACGGGCACGGCCACATTGAAGGGCAACCAGTAGACGCTACCATCGATTTCCCCCGCTGCGAGCAAAGTCGGGGGCCAGCCGGAAGTGTCGAGGCCGTTGGGACCGTTCATCAAGGGTTTCAGGTCCACGAGAACGCCGGATTTCGCGAACTGCCTGATTTCGAATGTGCCCAACTGCGTGACCTGGGGTCCGCGGCGCGCGGCAGCGGCGGTGAGCAGTTTTGTGGCAAGGTCGCTGTAGCTGCCTTGGAACTCGGACGTGACCTTGCTGTCCGGGTGCTGCTCGTTGAAACGCGCAACGAGGGTGTCTTGCGCGTCGCCCGCCGCGCCGGAGAGCGTGCGCCAGTAGGTAATGCCGCTGCCGGAGGGAAGGGAGGATTGCGGGCCGCCGCAGCCCCCGAACGCCGCAAGAAACGAGAAGCAAGAAACAAGCGCCACACCTTTTCCAGAGGCAGATATTCGATTGATCATGATGCGGTGGACCCCGTCTTACAGCTGTGCCTGTGCGAGAGTAGCACCTCATTCTGGCGGGGTCAATACCGCGAAGTCTCCGACCGTGCAACGGCCCGCCCTCCTCTGTGTTCGAGCCGCTGCCCAGCTTCTCAGGCAGCCTAATGCTCGAAATTCAGCTTTGGTCTTGGAGGTCCGGCGTAGGGCTTCGCGCCGACCTGAAGGCCGCGATCAGGCACGGTCGTCAAGTCTTTCTCATCCGTCTTTGGGGCCGAGATCATGCCGTAGTAGCGGCCCATCCAATAGGCGTCCAGCCAGCCGCCCGGATCGGCGATAACCGTGCCGCTGCCGCCGTCAAGTTGCATGAAGTTGCCGTCCCAGCGATTGGGTTCGGTTTCGCGCGGGCTCAGGGGCTTTGGGCGTTCCGAATACTCGCGATAGCCCGCGGGCGTGTGGAGGTCGTCGCGGTGTGAATTCGTAAAGCGGAAACGGCAAAGATCGAGAGGCCATTCGCGCAAGTGGCCCACGGCGCGCTCAAGCTCCGCGTCATTGCCGGTCAAAGCGCCGTAGATGAAGTTAAACCATGGCACCGCTTCGATGCGTTTCACTTCCCAACTGCGTTCGAGACTGCGCAGCCACAACGACTTTAGGTCAGGGTTCGTTTCGTATTGCACGAGTGGATAGTAGGAGTAGAACGCCAGCCGGTCGTCGAAATGCGTGAAGTAGCCGGGATGGAACGTAAGCTTCTGCCGCAGAATGTCGCCTTGGTAATTCCAGCCGAGAAGCTGTTCCTTTCCAGTCACGAATTTCGGATCACCTGTGAAATGGTAAGCAGTCGTAACGTAATTAAACGCCTCCATGCCGTTCAACCCGCGTGCGTAGTAGCCATAGGGCGTCTGAAGGTACTCCGGATCCCAACGCGCCCAACGTGTGGGCTTTCCGTCGACATCGCGCAGCATGAATCCGTTATCCACGATGTGGCCGACGACGCGATGCAGATGCTCGGTCGCCCACACGCGCTCCTCGTCGTTCGCAACACAATTCAGGAAGACGGTCGTCTCGTACACATGGGCGTCCGTCTCATCGCTGGACGTGTCGCCCTTCCATTCCCACACACCGTCAGGCGTGGGATGCCATTCCGCGGGCAATCCGCCTGAGCCATGCATCGCTTTCAGGGTGGGTTCCCCGGCCGCATAAATCGACCGTGCCGGGAAACCGTCGATCGGCGTGATCTGCTCGCTCCAGACCATGGACTTCATCATGTTGACCGCTTCATCTCGCGCCTTACGGTCGCCCGTCACGGCGTATTGAAAGCTCTTCGCGCTCGCATAGTGGCTGCTATATCCCACGTCGTTGTCGCTGACCTCGCGTTGCCACTCGCCGTCAATCAGAAACAGGGAATGGATGAAACCGAGCCGTTTCATACCCCACTCATCGAGCCAGCGTTCGTAATATGCCGCCTTCTTGGCGAGCGTAAACGGCTCGTAACGGATGATGCCGAGTCCTCCATCCGTGGCGATGAATACGGCATCTTCAGCGCAGGAGATGGCGTTCACTTTGTCGTTGGGTATCCAACGCTGGTGACCGAAATACTGGTACTCATCATCGGTATTGCGCATTGCACCCCGCATGGAGCCGATCCACAGGTCGTGGTCGAACCCCTGAGCGAGACATGTCGTGCCTTCGTAGCACAACCCATCTTCGCCTTTGATCTGATACCACGACATGCCGCGCAAGAGGCTTATCCCTTCGTCGGTGGCGAAGTACAGGCGGCTGCCGTACGCCATCATGTCGCGAATCGTGCAGCCGCGCTCGAGCACGCCCCAGTCCGCGATATCCTCGAACCGAATCCTGCCGCCCTCGAGTAAGCCGGCGCGTTTGCCGTCGTGCACGTAGACCGTACCGCCATAGGAGGCCACCCCCAGCAGGGCAGAGGACTTGCCGTCCGTGACCTCCTTCACCGCAGCGCCGTCGACTGTGAAAAGGGTAGTTCCCGACGCGAACACAATCGTGCCGTTGTGCGAACACACATCGGCAACCGGCAGGTCCGCGACGTGTGTCCACACGGCGCCGTCATAGGTCCACAACCCGTCGGCCGCAACGGCCCACAAGGCGCCGTCAAGGCACTTCAACCGGGACACGGAAACGGCCGGCCCGCCATCGACCCGTTTCAGCTTCTCGTCGTCAAGCCAGGCGACCCCCTCCGCGTCCCCGACATATGCTTTGGCATTCAGCACCGCCACCGCGTTTAGCGGCTGGTCCGTTGCGATGAGGGTCCCCACTTCCTGCAAATACACCTCGTCCGCAATCGGCTCCCACAACGGATTCTGGGGAATCGGGAATTCCGCGGCGGCGGACCAAGCGAACAGAATAGATGCCACGATGAGGCTGACCTTGGCCGAACGGAATAGTTGGTTCATCTTGCGAAGACTCCCATGGTTTGGCAAAAACTCCAGCTACGGTGCGCCCGCACGGGGAATGCAATGACCCGATGGCGAGAATCCGGCGGCAGCTACTGCGCCAGCTTCAGATACAAGTCTTCAGTCGCTGGTTTTCCATTGCGCCGCACTTCGACAACGACATGATAGAAGCCCGGTTCGTTATACGTGTGCTTGCCTGGAAACCAGCTTGTATTGGTGGTTCCGTCTCCCCAATTCCAGAGGAAAGGGCCATCGGGATCGGTAATCGTCGCCCCGTTCACCGTCACCGTGAGTCCATCCACTAGGGGATCGAGCAAGGTGATCGGTATTGGCTTGTTCACTGTCGCGCATCCTGCGGCGAGTACAGTCACGAGCAATGTCAATATGAAGGGAGCAATCTTCATTCGGTTTCTCCTTGCACTGCCAGATACCCGATCGTTCCCATGCTCCGGCCAGACACAGTTTCCACGGACGACGCCAAAGAAGCAAGCTACGAAGTGCGGATACGATGGCGCCAAGACTTCTGCGCGCCAGCACGCGACAGGTAATTTGCGGGCGGGGAGGGCTGCCGTTCTCCATGGGCGTTGATGCGATTGGTCATGGTGCGCTAGAACCCGTCGTACGGCCGTATGTGCGGGAGGGTAACAGCTCATGCGCACGGGGTCGATTCGGAGACGAGAAGAGATCGAAGATCAGGAGCGCCGGCATCCCTGCCGGCTA
>JADLCA010000706.1 GCA_020847495.1 Candidatus Hydrogenedentota bacterium
GGCGAGCCCAATGTGGAAACCGCTTCGGAGGCGGTCCGCCTCGGCGCCTTCGATTATCTCGCGAAACCGGTGACGCGCGACGCCCTCCAGCGCGTGGCCCGTCTCGCCCTCGATCAGAAACGCATCGCCGACGAGCGCGACCACTACGCCAAGCAGATGGACATTTACCGGAGCGACTTGCAGGCCATCTTCAACAGCGTGAACGAGGGCATCATCACGGTTGACGCCGACATGTGTGTCCGCCAGGTGAACACGGCTGCGGCCCGCATTCTCGGCCTCGCCACCTGTGCGCTCAGCCGGAAACCCTTCTCGTCGATACGCAAGGACTTCGAGCGCGCGCAGGATGCGCTCGAAGAAACGCTCCGTACGCGCGAGCCCGTGGTGGATCGGCGCATCCAACTGCAGAACGGGGACGACGAAAAGGTCCTGGTCATCAATACCATGCCGCTGATCAGCGAGCGCGGCTCCTTCGTGGGGGCCGTTCTCATGATTCGCGACATGACCCGTCTCACCCGGCTCGAGCGGCAACTCGAGGACAGTCAGCAGTACCGCAACATTATTGGCAAAAGCGGCAAGATGCAGGAGATCTTTCAGCTCATCCGCGAACTGGCCGGCACGGATTCCACAGTGCTCATCTGCGGAGAAAGCGGCACCGGCAAGGAACTCGTCGCCGCCGCGCTGCACCATGCCAGCGCGCGGGGGAAAGGCCCCTTCCTGCGGGTGAACTGCGCGGCCCTGTCCGATGACATCCTCGAAAGTGAACTCTTCGGACACGTCAAGGGAGCTTTCACCGGCGCGGTCCGCGACCGTATCGGGCGCTTTGAAGCGGCCAACGGTGGCACGATTCTTCTCGATGAAATCGGGGATATTTCGCCCCGCCTTCAACTGCGCCTGTTGCGCGTCTTGCAGGAGCGCGAATTTGAGCGGGTCGGTTCCTCATCGCCTATTCGCACGGATGTGCGCGTTATCGCGTCGAGCAACCAGGACCTCGAACAGAAGATTCGAGCCGGAGAGTTTCGCCAGGACCTCTACTACCGCCTGAACGTCGTGCGCATTCACCTTCCCCCACTGCGCGAACGCCGCCAGGATATCCCCTTGCTGGTCGACCACTTCTGCCGCCGCTTCAACAGTACCATCAGGCGGGAAGTCACGGGGGTCTCCGCCGACGCCATGGAACTCATCATGAATTATCCGTGGCCGGGAAACGTCCGCGAGCTGGAAAACTGTGTCGAGCGTGCGTTCATCGTCTGTCACGACACATTTATAATGCCGCGTCATCTTCCCCCGGAGATTCTGACCCAGCGTCCATCCGGTATGACCCCCGCTCTTACAAGCCAGATTGGGGGAGGCGATGGCGATGGCCAGGACGAGCGCCAGCAGATCGAACAGGTTCTGCACCAGACCGACTGGAACGTGGCCAAGGCTGCCAGACGTCTCGGTATCGCGCGGAATACGCTGTATCAGCGGCTAAGGACCCTAAATATCGCCCGTCCTTCGGATTAGGCACCACAGATCCTCGTTACAGTATTGTTCAGCGCACTAGTGTCCTTGCAATGTCCCGCCCATTTCACCGCCGAGAGCCATTCGACTTCCGTAACACAAGCGTGTATAATGGTTTGTGGAGAGTCTGACTAAGAGGTAGTGAACGGCACGTTTTCTGCTCTACCTATCCGTCAGTCAATGGGTACCTGTGTCTTGTCGCGGAACAGAGTGCGTTTGCACGGGTTCGCGGATGGAGCTATGAATGGGATTCTTGGATGATGTCTGCGGCCGGGCCAAAGCGATGCCCGGCGATCTTATCCTCCCGGAAGCAGAAGACGAGAGGACACTGCGCGCCGCTGTGGCCATCGAGGACCAGGGAATCGCGAAGGTTACCTTGATCGGGGACCCGGATGAGGTCGCAGCAAAGGCCAAAGCCGCGGGTGTTTCCTTGACCTGCAAGGTGGTGAACCCGGCGACGGCCCCGCATCTCGACCAGTTCGCGGCGCGGTACTACGAACTCCGCAAGGCGAAGGGCGTGAGTGAAGACGAGGCCCGGAAGACCATGCAGTCGCCGATCCCGCACGGCATCATGATGCTGGACCAGGGCATGGGTGATGGCCTCGTCGCGGGCGCCTGCCACTCCACGGCCGACACCCTGCGGCCCGCGCTGCAGATATTGAAGACCGCACCGGGCGTATCCTTTGTTTCCAGCGTCTTCTTCATGAGTCTGGGCGAAACCACGTACTTGTTTGCGGACTCCGGACTTGTTGAAGACCCCAACGCCGAGCAGTTGGCGGAAATCGCGCTCTGCACGGCGCAGACCGCGCTCGAGTTTGGGATTCCGCCGTTGGTCGCCATGTTGTCCTACAGCACAAAGGGTTCCGCGAAGAGCCACCTCACGGAGAAGGTCGTCACCGCGACGCGCATCGCCCAGGAGCGCCTGGAAGAGCGATTCGGTCCAGACAGCCCGGTCCGCATTGATGGCGAACTCCAGGGAGACGCCGCCCTCGTGGAAGGAGTGGCTGTCCGCAAAGCGCCAGGCAGTCCGGTAGCGGGCAAGGCGCGCGTCCTGATTTTTCCGAATCTCGATTCCGGCAACATCGCCTACAAGCTTGTCGAACGTCTCGGCGGCGCAGGCGCCTACGGTCCCATCGTTCAGGGATGCCGCCTGCCCGTAAACGATCTGTCCCGCGGTTGTTCCTGGGAGGACATCGTGGGGGTTGCGGCGGTTACCGTGGTTCAGGGGCAGACCCGCCGCGCGTCGAAAGACAATCCCAGTAACGCTACGAAAGCACTATAAAGGCAGGCCATGAAAGTCTTGGTTCTCAACAGCGGATCCTCCTCGGTCAAGTTCAAGGTTTACGAGATCGGCGAAGAAGAGCGTCCCCTTTCCAGGGGTTCCATCGAACGGATTGGTCAGAATGCCTCGGACCTCAAGTGTGACTGCTGCCTTGTCCATGACTCGACGTGCGCGGCCCGCCTGTTTGGGGAACCCGGCAAGCTCGATGTCCCGGACCACGATACCGCGATCAACATGATCTGCCGGCTCCTTCAGAGTGACCGTTGCGGCATCATGAAGGACATCTCGGAGATCGCCGGTATCGGTCACCGGGTTGTACACGGCGGAGAGGAGTTCTCCAATTCGGTGCGCATCGACAGTGCCGTCCTCAAAGGCATCGAACGGTGCGCACGGCTCGCGCCGTTGCACAATCCGCCCGCCCTTGCCGGCATCCGGGCCTGCCAGAGGGTGTTTGGACCCAACGTGCCGCAGGTCGCCGTGTTTGATACGGCGTTCCATAGGACCATCCCCGAAAAGGCGTTCCGCTACGGGATCCCCAATGAACTCTACACCGACCACGGCATCCGGAAGTACGGATTCCACGGAACGTCTCACCGCTACGTCTCGCGCGAGGCCGCCAAGCTGCTCAAGCGGCCCATCGAAGAAACGAAGATCATCACCTGCCACCTCGGCAATGGCAGCAGCATTACCGCCGTGCTCGGAGGTAAATCCATCGACACGACGATGGGCCTCACGCCGCTGGCTGGCGTCATCATGGGCACGCGTCCCGGCGACCTGGACCCCTACATCCCCCTGTTCATGATCAAGGAACTGGGCATGTCCGTGGACGAGGTGGACACGACTCTCAACAAGCGGAGCGGATTTGAAGGTATCTGCCACCACCACGACGTGCGTGAGATCGAAGCGCTCATGCAACAGGGTAACCACGAGTGTGCGTTGGCGCTCGACATGTTCGCGTACCGCGCCTCGCGCTTCATTGGCGGCTCCGCCATGGCGCTCAATGGCTGCGACGCCGTGGTTTTCACCGGAGGCATCGGCCAGCATGACGCTTACATGCGCGAGCGCATCATGCAGAACGCCGGGCACCTGGGCGTCAAAATCGATTCCGAACGCAACCGCCGTCACGAGAGGATCATCACCACGGACGACTCCAAGGTCGCTGTTATGGTCATCCCCACGGACGAAGAGTTGATCATCGCCCGCGACACCGCGTGGGAAGTGCGCCACGCTGAAAAGGAAAAAGAGGCGGTGCTCACGCCGTAATACCGTCGCAGACGGATTCATCGTGTGTGGGACCGGCGCCCTCGCCGGTCATCTTCCCTTGGCCGATTGTACTTGGGTACCACCCCGCCGCTGGTATATGATCTCTATCCCTGTGCCGATCGCGCAGGTAATGAAGGAAATCCCATGGCGATTCGTAAGCACGAGAACCCCATCACCCTGTTTCATGAGTGGTTTGAAGAAGCCAAGACCTGCGGACTGCGCGAACCGACGGCGGTGTGCCTGTCCACCGCCGATGCAACGGGTATGCCGTCGTCCAGAATGATCCTCTACAAGAAAGCTGATGACCGGGGTTTCGTGTTCTACACCAACCTGGGCAGCCAAAAAGTCCACGACCTCAAGGAGAATCCGCGGGCGGCCCTCTGTTTCTACTGGATGCCGTTGGGCAAGCAGGTGCGCGTGGAAGGCACAGTCGAACCCGTCAGCGATGAGGAGGCCGACGCTTACTTCTCCAGCCGCGACCGGCAAAGCCAGATCGGCGCCTGGGCGTCGAAGCAGTCCAAGCCTCTTGAAGGCTATTTCGAACTCGAGCGGCGCGCTGCCGAGTACGCAATCAAGTTTGGCATCGGCAAAGTTCCTAGACCCGATTTCTGGTCCGGCTACCGCATCATCCCGAGCCGGATGGAATTCTGGCTGGAAAAGCCGTTCCGCCTCCACGAACGCCTCAACTACACCCGCACCGAAGCGGGCTGGGGTGCACGCTGGCTCTTCCCCTGAAGCCCTTGTAGCGCAGGCGTCCCGCGTGCGATTCAGCACCAGAATGGGACACAGGCGAGGGCGCATGTGCCACACGCGCGCGCCACGCGTTGGGGTGTTCTTCCTTTCGTCCAGTCTATGACACACCTGATCCTCGAGAATCGAAGAAGAGCAGCGGAGTGGATACAGACGTGTGGCATAGGCGCCCTCGCCTGTGCTCTTCACTCCAATCTTCAATACGTGCGTATTCAAGATAGTCAGAAACTGAATCTCGCGAAATCCGCGGCGGCCCTCCTTGCCTTGGCGGGGCTAAGCCGTGCCGGGATCGCGCCCCCCCTTTGCATCACTACTTGATGACACGACGTACCACGTTGTGATCAGCAACGAAATGGTGAAGGTGCCGTGGACGAAGATGATCGAAGGCTCTTTCTGGACCAGCACAGCCCACGCGCTAAGCCCCTCGGGAGCCGAGAAAAACTCCCATCGCGCAAAAGATCGCACGCAGGCCGCCAGGTAGCACGACCAGAGCACCAGCAGCAGCAACCGTGACACCGCGTCGGGTCCGCGCTGGAAGCGATGCACCAAATACGCGACGATGCCGGTGGCGGTGAAGAGAACGGCCAGTTGGGCCCAGAGCGGCAGGACGTATCCGAAGTTCCTGACCTCGCTCAAATCGCGCGTGTAGTCGAGGACCGTGTGAAAAAACGTCAGGGTCACCGCAATATGCCAGGCGGCCATCCTTGACCAGAGCCCGAGGCAAATGGCGACACCACCGAAGAAGGTGAATCCGAAGATCACGCGCAGGACATCGCGCATGATTAAGGCGTTCCAGGAGGGAGCCTTGGCGAAGTCCTCGGGCAGGGAGGTCCCCAGCAGCGGGAACGCGACAAAGATGGCCACGACGAAAGCCAAGGCCCCCATGAGTGGCATGACTCCCTCAGGCGGAAACTCACCTCGTTGCCCGGCGACCCGCAGGCGATCGCGATTCTGATAAGCGCAGAAACCGAAGGCTGCGCCCAGCAGCAATCCGAAGGTGAATTCCATCATCTTCCACCAGCTTGCGAAGTCCTGATTCACGGGGATGTATTTCCCAAAAGCCAGCCAGAGCGCGCCACCAGCGAACCCGATGCTGCCCCCCAGGGCGCCCCACAACGCAAAACGCAGTGGAATGGCGATCGACTCCCGTGTCCCGCGAATGCGCAGATAGCTGAGAAACGCAATAGCGGCGAATAGGAGTCCGGCCCAAGACTCGTCGCGGGGTTTGTCTTCCCGGTTGGAGAAGTAGATCAGCTTGGGCTCGTTGATGAGCTTCACGCCGATGTAGAAGGCAATGATGGTGATGATGAAGGCAACAACGAGGGTCTTGCGATCATAGGTATCCCGAGTGAGGCCTGCGCCCAGGACAGCGCCGCCAAGAAGTCCCCAAATACCGCCCTTGACGAAGCACCCCAGCAGACCCCAGTAGATGGTCTCCTTTTCTGTGAGGAAGCCAAGAGTCTGCCCGTAGGTCATCTCCCCGCCATATCCGATGCCCACTGCTCCAAAGACTGCCGCCATGGCCGCCGTTTCCGGGCGATACCCCAGCAGAAGCGCCAGGCTGAGCGCCACATAACACCCCGGTATCAGCGCGCCAAAGGGCCCGCCCCCGATGTAGCCGCGAAGACCCCAGCCCAGAAGCATAGCAATCGCGGGAAAAAGGATGAAGACCGCCGGTGAGTTGTGTTTGTTCGTTGTCATGGTGTGCCCTGCCCCAACTCTTGGCACGGACTATATAGCAACGTCCGCCTTCATTTATACATTTGCGTCTCGCTGTGCCCTTGGTTGAGCCCCGCCTCACGTGGTTACCGCAAACGCACGGTTCGAATGGTGCGCTGAACGGTTTGCGGCCGCCCCGGTGCAATCGGGTACAACGCTCTGCTAAAGTACGCCCCATTGAAAACAGGAGCGCGGCGGTCTTGCGCGCATGTCCATGGAGACCCACAATCATGCGGCGCTTGAGCATCATCACATTCATCATGGTGAGTTTCTTTCAACATTCGGCCTCGGCCACCTTGCTGGAGTATGTGAATAAGCCTGATGATACCTATGCCTTTGAACTCACGGGAACCCGTGAGGCGGGCCAATGCACGGCGTACGTTATCCGGATGACTTCGCAGACGTGGCAGGGGATTGTATGGCAGCATTGGCTGACCATTCTGAAGCCTGCCGAGATCAAAGACCCGTCAAAGGCCATCCTGTTTATCACGGGCGGCGACAATGACAATGACTCTCCACGATTCAATTCCAGCCAGGGCCGCATTATCGCGCAGATCGCGGCGAGCACAGGGACCCTCGGCGTCATTCTCGAGCAAGTTCCGAACCAGCCCCTCTTCGACGGAAAGACCGAGGACGGCATCATCGCACTGACGTTCGACAAGTTTCTCAAAGGGGAAGGCGATGATTGGCCGCTACTGCTTCCCATGGTGAAGAGCGCCGTGCGCGCGATGGACACCGTGCAGCAGGTGGCGAAAAGCGAATTCGGCGCGGGCCCGGAAGGTTTCATGGTCCTCGGTGGTTCCAAGCGCGGATGGACCACGTGGCTGTCCGCGGTGGCGGATAAGCGGGTCATCGGCATCGCGCCCGCCGTCATCGACATGCTGAATATGGTCCCGCAGACCGAGAACCAGCTCAAGAGCTATGGAACATACAGCGATGAGATCATCGATTACACGCTGCTTAACATCCAGGGCCGGGCCGGTTCCCCCGAGGGTGAACGCTTGCGCGCGATCGTGGACCCCTACTCCTACCGCGACACGCTGACGCTTCCCAAGCTCGTCGTCCTGGGCACAAATGATCCCTACTGGAACGTTGATTCGGCCAACAATTACTTCCCCGGCCTGAAGGGGGACAAGTATCTCGTCTATTGCGCGAACACGCCGCACGATGTCAACCCGTCCGGCGTGGCCACGATCATGGCCTTCTACAACGCCCTTCTGAAGGGCGAACCGCTGCAACCGATTTCGTGGGAACATCACGGAGACGGCTCGCTGAACGTGAGTTGGTCTCAAGCCGGCGCGAAGATCCTTCACTGGAGTGCCACGGCGCCGTCGCGCGATTTCCGGCAGGCGGCATGGACCAGCACGGAACTGACCGGCGACACCAGCGTAACGGTGACGCCCGAAGTTCCTGCCAACGGCTGGATGGCCTACTACGTGGAGGTAATCCAGAACACCCCGCACGGCACGTATGGCTTGTGCACAACCATGACCGTTCTCCCGCAAACGTACCCGTTCCCCGATGCCGTCGCGAAACTTTACGCCGCGGGGGACAACACGAAGTCGTGACTCACGTCGAGGACAGGGGTACGCCAGCGCCGCCACGGGTAACCGTGATCATCCCGTCATGGGACGGCCATCGCAACGGCTGTGTGCCTCGTCTGCTGGAGAGCGTCGAGCGTCAGACATTCAAAGACTTTGAGGTTCGCATGGTCAAGGGCGTGTCGCCTCAGGGCAAGGCAATCAACCAGGGCGCCGCGGATGCGCGGGGCAAGATCCTGCTGGTGCTGGACGACGACAGCCGTCTCGCCGACGATACCGTCTTCGAGACGCTGGTGCGCGTACTCGATGAAGACCCCAAGGTCGGCTTGGCAGGCGCCAGCATCGTGCTATCCCCGGAGGCCAACGGCTTTCAGCGGCGCGCCGCGTTTCAGTTTCCCCGATTCAACACCCCCGTCGTGGATCGCGTCGTGGACAGCGACCTTGCGTGTCATGGGTGCTGCGCAATGCGCAAGGAGGTATTCGACGCTGTCGGGCGCGAACGCGAAGACATCATCCGCGGGCTCGACCCGGACTTGCGCGTGCGCTTGCGCGCGGCGGGTTACCGGGTCGTCCTGGCGCCCAACGCACGGATCTACCATCCCCTTCCCGACGGCTGGAAGCGTCTCCTCCGGATGTTCTTTCGCAACGGGTACGGCTCGGCCTACGCGCAGAAGTTCCAGCCGGACAGCGTCTACGACACGCACGAGGAACTCGATGCCGCCGGGTTCAAACCGCGCACTTCGCTCGCATGGCGCGTGCTCCGGTTCCCCGCGCGCTTGATCAAGGCGCTGGCCGAGGGGAAGTTCCTGCGCCTGGGCGCGTACACCGCGTACGCAGCCGGGTACGTGTGGGGCTACCTGACCGCACGCCGTGAAAGCGTGGCGCGCGGCGCTTGAGGAACGCCGGGACGATGCTCAAGCAGACTATCAAACGCTCCGTCAAACAGGTACTCACGGGCGTGGGAACACTCCTCCCCCACGCCGCCGCGTGCTCCCGGATCCTCACCTACCATAGCGTGGGCACGCGCGGCCATGAGATGAACATTACGCCCGAGTGCTTTCGCGAGCAGATGGAATGGCTTGCCGCCGAATGCACCGTGCTCACCCTCGAGGAAGCGGCCCGAGGCCGCGCCGGCGTGGCGGTTACGTTCGACGATGGGTATCGCGACAACCTCATCAAGGCGGCCCCCATTCTCCATGGGCTTGGAATTCCGGCGACCCTGTTCGCCGTGGCGGGCAGGCTCGGCGCGTTCCTTGACCACGACGTGCAACGGGAAGATGCACGCCTCATGTCCTGGGATGAACTGCGGGAGTTCGCATCCCGGGGTTTTGGTGTCGGGGGCCACAGCATGACCCACGCCCGCCTATCGACGTTGGACGAAGCCGGGCAGCGAGCCGAGATTGCGGGAAGCCTGGAACGTCTGCGCGATGAATTGCAGTGCCCGGTACTGTCCTTTGCATACCCCTATGGGACGGCTGCGGACTATGACGAGGTGAGCCTGCGGCTCGTTAAGGAGTCCGGCTGCCTCTTCGCTTGTTCAAACCGATACGGCGTCAACCGGCCCACAAACCTCGAGACCTTCGCGCTGCGCAGAATCTGGATTGACCAGAGCGACACATTCCCCGTCTTCCGTGCCAAGGTATTGGGAAGGCTTGATTTGCTGAGTGCACTGGAGAGTTCCGCAGGCTTGCGGGTGCGCAGATGGCTCAACAAATGCTCCGGACAGTAGGGGGGTGGCGCGCGGGCCAGGGTATGGGGTTTGGGAGGGGTGTGGGCCGCGCGCCCTTCAGAAAGCAGATGGTAGGGCACCTGCTTCCCTTCTTACGCTGTCACCTTGTTCACTTTCTACAACGTGGTAATGGGCGAATAGGTTGACGTATTCCACACCATCATGCGCACAAGGCCCGGTCCTATGCGGCAACCCCACCATTGATCTCGTATCTATTTCACTCAAAAGGCGTTAGAACATGAGGACTGCTTGCGAGTTCCAAGCATGCGTGCTATACTCGCCCCAAGTAGCATTGTGTCACCGGAGCGTCCTGTCCCATGGCAGACATCCTCAGTCAAGACGAAGTAGACCTCTTGCTCAATGCCGTGTCCCGCGGCGAGGTCGAAGTCCCCAATCAGGACGAGGAACGCACCGAAACGCGCGACATGATGCATTACGACTTCCGGCGCCCGGAACGCGTTTCA